>NZ_JAKRFB010000029.1:0-56563 GCF_022348315.1 Alteromonas sp. MmMcT2-5
AGTTTGAATTCTTTTGAATAGCTTTTTCGCGTTTTCATATACACTCCAGTTGAGATAATTATCCCTTAACTGGCTGTGTGAATCTATTGGAGCACGTCAGATCTTTATCAGTTGCATTGTTATCATGAGCGAAAGTGAAAAAAAGATAACAAAGACGAAATGATTATGATTAAAAATTTTTTCATACGAGCTCTCTCGGGTAGTTAATCGAATCAATTTGACCAATGAATATGTTTGATTTTCCACTCTCCTTCGGTGTTGATTAAGACAATTGTTTCCATACTTTGGTAGTCTCTCTCTTCCCCCTTAAACATCCCATTGACCAGAAACCGCGATGCGGAGATTGCTGTGTTGCCCAGAACTTTGACTTGATGCTCCAACGCTTTATTTGTCACTGACGATAGATATTCCATATCTGAATTCATATGATGTTGAGCATATTCATCTGCGCTCCTCTCAACTCCGCCTCCTTCATAAATAGTCACATCATCCGCCAGTAGGCTCTTCGCAGTGATTTTGTCTCCCGTATTAAGCGCGTGATGGAATGCAATAACTATTTTAGCTGCAGGCGTATCTAACCCACTAAACATACCTTTCTCATGATGTTCTTTTTCATGGGCACTAGCAGCAAAACTCATGATTACGGGCATGATAAATAGTAAGACTAATAATTTAATTTTCATTTGAATTTCTCTTCTAAGTTTTATCTTTCGGGACCTACAATACTCGTAAGCCCAGAAGTAATGATTAAAATAGCAACTGCTATTGTTAACTCTAATGAAATGGATTTTGAGAGTGCTTCGCTTCCCGAGCCACTTTTAAGTTTTGGGACTAATTTCAGTTTGTGCCGTATAGCAATAGCTAGAATGCTAGTTACAAGGAACATTTTAACAAGAAGAGTTTGCCCATATATGGAGCTAAATAACCCTTCAAAACTACCTACCAATTGAATAGCTAGCCAAATGCCTGCAGATAATAATAAGGTAACCAATACGGCCGCCTGCGTACCAAACCTATCCATTAATTTATAAAGCTTTTCGTAGCTCTGGTAATGGCAGGAGAGCTTTAACGGAATCAATGCACCAAACCACCAAGCCATAACAAATACGTGAACCATAAGTAGTATTCGAGCAATACTTCCTAATTCAGAAACGTGGCCGGTTAAAGTAAATGTGTACGAGAGAGTGAATAGACACAGCACAAGTAAGCAAGACTTTAACCTTAGGAAAGGTTTAAGAGGTTTAAATTTCAATAAGTAGATAGTTATTAAAGCTACGGCTAACCCCCCCGCACGATACAAGGTGACTTCACCGATAGGAGAACTCAACATTATCTTAAGCATAAAGGGGTCAAGTGCGCCTTGAATTCCCTCTTCTACCATCGCTCCAGTGTTCGCGATAAACCACACTGCATTAGAAATAAACGCAACAAAGACACAAACCTTTACCCATACAGCGCTATAAGATGGCGTTGTATAATTTGTGCTATTATCGTTAATATCTCGCCAGAAAAATGTATATCCAGCTGTGGCCGCGAAACCTAAATAAAACATTAGCTTTGACACTACAATTACAGTGTTCCAGATATACATTTCCACAGCTGAATCCCCTTTTTAGTGCACCATAAATCCAAAACTATCTTTCATCTTGTGCCCATCGGAGCCAAGCATGATGAACTCAACATTGTATGAACCTGGACGTAATTTAGGTAAGGTCCAAGAATAATCCGTTGCAACCTCTTTCGGAGGTTCAAAGCCAAAATCAACTTTTGCACCTTCACTATCTTTTAAAACTACTTTTATTAATCTAACTCCCTTGGTAAAGCTGACTGATAGTTCCATTGGGGCCTCCATCAGCATTGCATTTTTGCTTGGTGTGCTAGATTTAATTTCTATAGCCTCATGTGCTAATGCCACGCTGCTTAGCAGTACACTAAATATTGCAAATGATTTAACAAGTGCTTTCATGATTACCTCTATCTTTGGTTAATATTCGGTTTTTAAAAATTAAAATTGCTTTGATTGTCAAAAGTGCGCATTTATTTGTTTAACTTTGACTTCAATCGAATTGACTGTCGTAGCTTTCTACTTTCGCGTAAGGTTCGTAGCTCCCATCTTGATATATAATGAAAACGGTATAAGGCATAAACTGCTCTGCTACTTCCATTCCGGGTGAACCTACTGGCATAGCTGGAACAGATAACCCGATAGCCTTTGGATGTTCTTCTAACAAGAATCGTTTTATAAACTTAGAAGGGACATGGCCTTCAAATACAAAGCCGTTTTCTGTAACAGCGGTATGGCAAGAGCGAAGATTTGGCGAAATTCCGTATTCGTTCTTGATGTCGCTCAAGTTATGAAAGTCCTTTGTACGTAGTTGAAATCCTTGGTTTTCTAAATGGGTTATCCACTTTTTGCAACATCCACACGATGGTGATTTATAAACTAATAATTCGAAGACGTCGTTTGCGCCATGGTGGATATTTGCCATGGCAATGCTAGGTAGAATTAGCAGTAATACCGCAGCTTGATAGATGATTTTTTTTAACATTTTTGCCTCCAGACAAAGCTGGCACATATAGGTACGCTAGCACCTAGATAATAAACAGGAACTGAAACAAATTGTGCGTTAAATTTGGACGCACTGACCCCGTGTTAGGCAAATATCGGTGGGCGAAAAAGTGAGGATGTTACTGAAACTGGCTGTTGGAAGAACAAGCCAAATGAAGCGTCCGGCACCACTGGGTGTTGAACAGTCATCATGGAAGCTATAAGGACGGGAGCATGAGTACAACCACCTGGTGGGCATGTGCATTCCGAAGTGTTGCAACAATCTTTAATACTAGCGTTTTCGGAACTTATAGAATCTACTCTCATACCATGGCTCATGTTCGTAGAGCAATTCGATTCAGAATTACTATTGTAATGTTTGTTATCAATATCCATTTCAAAACTCATAGTATCTACAGCCATCGCTTGCCCGACGAGGGCAGATAGCACTGTAAACACTAATATTAGTTTTGATATGAATTTAAACATTTCTTAAGCATTAAACATAACCAATATGGAGAATAATGGATTTTCGCGAATTGGTAAACAGTTGAGGCTGATTTGTAATTAGAATAGCCCGTTCATCGGCAGAATTTAGGAAATAGTCATGATGAGGGAGATTGCCTACAACCATGCAAATTTTTGGGCGCGTCTCTAACTCTATAATTCAGATACTGCGGTAGAACTTGAACGCTTTAAGTAGCCGCCACAATACTTTCCTTTTGTCCAGTTCCATTAACGTTATAACGGGGGCTAACCAGAAATACTAGAAAATTGAGGAGGCTTGAGGAGCTATATAAATAAACACACCCGATAAATATAAATTCACCGGTAACTTGAAAGAGAAATCAGATATTCTGTTTAAATCGTTGAGGCACAAACTCACTTCAGCGATTTCAACTTAAGCGCCACTCAAGCGCCACTCAAGCGCTGGTCGATAAGTGACTTTCGCCCCGCGGTTATAGATACTCTCTGTTTCACTTATTTTTCTGCATATGAATAAGGCGATTAATATCAGCTTTAGGATAAAAAAGTTCAATCACTTCTATCAATTGTGAGCACGGTAATAAGTTGTCTATCCGTGATAGGAAAACCTCTTTATAGGGCTATCAGCGCTTGCTTTAGCTGACTACTGGCAATAATTAACTGTTGGCTCACGAGCAGTAGAAAATGTAACTTAACATGCAGTCATGATCTCACGTTAGGAACTTATTCGGATCTTCCCTAGTATCAATTGAATAACATTTTTATGCTGTTTCTAATTATTTCATCGATCTCGGGACATTCATTGAGACAGGTAACGTTAATCTATATTAGGATAACCTATTGTCAGCAAGTGTTTTTCAACAGTTTCTTGATAGAACTCTGCAAAAAAATCGTAAAGTCATTTTATCGTTGTACGCCCAATGAGTTGAATGGAAGCATTGACTTGTTCCAGCAGCAATTATCCGTGACAAGGAACAGGTGGCCGAAAACTTTTTTGATCTCTACTACATACCAAATTCGAAAGCTAGGTTACGTTTCATTACCCTATTTTTATTCTCTTGCTAAGTCGCAGTCTCTCTTTTCAGGAGTGATATTAAGGCTAAGGTTACAGTAACTTAAGCCTGCCAAAGATTACGGACCAATAGTTTCATTTTTAAAAGTCAACAAAAACGATATGTCTTCTTCGGCAGTTTTGGTTACAGAAACTTCTGCACATACAGCGTCGCACAATGCATCTACTATAGAAAGACCTAGCCCAAAGTTATCTTCAGATGTTCTAGAAGCATCTTTTTGCCAAAGCGGTTCAAACATATGCTTTAGATCATCCTCATTAACCTCTGTCCCCACCTTATTTGTCACTCTGAGGTAAACATTACTAGAACTATTTACACCTAAGTTCACAAGTATTTCTGTATCAGTTTTTCCGTGTTCTATAGCGTTATCTATCAGATTACTTATTATCGATTCTACTGCAACGCGATTGCTCTTGACGCTTAACTGAAAATTGGAGCTAATCTCTACCTTAACATTTCTTGCTTCTTTTATCTGAATAAGTTGAGTTACTAATTTGTGGATATCTATCTCATCAGTTAGCTCTAGGGTCTTAAAACTATATTTTTGGATTAACATAAGGCCAGAAATAATATTTTTCATTCTTGTGCCTATTTGCAAAACACGTGGCTTAAAATCTTTTTCTAATCTTATTTCTCCTGGAAACTTAATTGCTACTTCAGTCATATTTATTAATTCAGAGACTGGTGTTTTTAGCTCGTGTGCGATATCCGAAGTCAACCTCTTCTCACGCAGGTAAAGCGAATAATTATCTTCAATAAAGTGATTCAAACTTTGGGTAATGGGTTCCAATTCCTCGACATTATTTTGAAAAGCTTCGTGTTTTTGCCTAGTGGTAAATCGTAGTCCTTTTATCTTGGCATTTAAAGCATCCAAGGGTGCCAGAGCATAAGCCACAGTGTTACGCACTGTAAATCGAACAACTAGCGGCACGATAATTAATGCAAATAGAAAAGCACCATCGATAAACCACAACGTGAAATTTAACAATTCTGTAGATGTTGCGTACGCGATAACCATTGACGGGCGAGTATCGTTACCCTTATCC
The DNA here is from genome assembly GCF_022348315.1 of Alteromonas sp. MmMcT2-5. Taxonomy (NCBI): domain Bacteria; kingdom Pseudomonadati; phylum Pseudomonadota; class Gammaproteobacteria; order Alteromonadales; family Alteromonadaceae; genus Alteromonas; species Alteromonas sp. MmMcT2-5. Next base: position 5,154 of record NZ_JAKRFB010000029.1, read on the forward strand.
ATGACGCGATAAAATCCAGCTCTGTCTTCAGAATCAATCTGAGGTATATATCGAGTGTAAATTACCCGACCCGTACGGCCATCGGGCAGAGTAATATCCTGGAAAGAATATTCATCCAGGCCAATGCTGCTGTAAGGCAATTCATTGATGGTATAAAGCGCCAGAGTATCTGATTTTTCAAACGTTGAGTCTTTGTACCAAAGTTGAAAATACTCGGGGGAAGATGTCCCTTCAAACTCAGGCAAATACTCACCTGCAAATTCGAACTCCACACCCTCGACATCTTCATTTACCAAGCTCTGAAGCATACCTACTTTTGCCTTCATAGCCTGGTTGAATTCTTGTTCGATCCAGGAATCGACGCCAATATCTGCTGCAAGTAAAACGGCAATGACTAACAGTGAAATAATAATAGAAAGTCTTCGTGTTAATGTTTTACGTATTGATTTCATTAGCTTCTACAACTCTGTAACCAAAACCACGTTTACTTTTAATGGGTAGAGACGCGCCGCTTTCTCTTACTTTTTTCCTTGCTGAGGAAAGGTGAGCTTCAATAGCATTTTTTGAGATATGGTCATAGCTTCCAGAAATAAATTCACTCAGCATTTCTGAGGTAACTATCTTGTGTCTATTGAGAAAAATACATTCAACAATTTTGTACTCATTCGGGGTCAGGTTGATAATGCCATTATTGTATGAAAGCGTTTTAAACTGGATATTGAGTGTCAAACTGTTGATAGTAACTTGGTCATTGAGACAATTTACCGCACCTCTCCTCATCAAGCTAAGTAGTCTAGCAGTCAATTCGTCAAACGAGAACGGCTTAGAAAGGTAGTCGTCAGCACCTGCCAATAGCCCCGCTACCTTGTCTTCAGACTCAGATCGCGCAGATAAGATGATAACCTTTGTTTCTAAATGTCTTTTTCGTAACGTTTTAAGAATAGTCATACCGTCCAACTCAGGTAGCATCATATCAAGGATGATTATTTCGTAGCTACCAAGCAACGCCATACTCAATCCCTCAGAGCCAGTGCCAGCAGTATCGACTGAATAGCCCAATTTTTCCAAGCCTAAGCTCAAACTGTTTCTCAATGATAAAGAGTCTTCTATCAGAAGTATTCTCATAATTTGAATGTCAATTTTAAAGTTATTTGAGTATACCTTCTCAACCTTAGGATTTGCTGAAGAAGCTATTGAAAAGGTGCTTATAGTTAACCTACGTATACGTGGTTCTTTTAGCATAAATCGATTGATTTACTTCAATAGCTCTTAAGTTTATCTCGATATTTTGTTCATATTAATAACAGTCTTGTGACTAACGATGAAGGCTTATTTTATATCAGCGCTGCTACTTTGTGGGTGCTCAATAACCTCTACAGAAATTTCTCCCCCCAATGGTAAAAGTGACAAAGCTGTCATTTTTGACATCGATGGAACATTGATCCCCTGTAACGCCTGCATTTTTTCTGAAAGAGAAAATGCGTCTGAACGTGTTCAAGCATACGCTGATAAAGGCTTCAAAATTATCTATCTGACTGCGCGAAATGTATACTTCCAGTTCAACATTCCACTTTTTTATCCCGTTACCATCTCCCAGATAGAGATATTCAGGTAGCTAATTCGATGGCTTAGCGAAAAAGCTTTTAAAACGTTTAAACTAAATATTCTAAAGCCTTACAAGGAGTCTGGCTGGAAACTTTTCGCTGCTTATGCCGATTCAAGCACTGACTTTGTGGCTTATTTGGCCGCAAGCGTTCCTCAGGACAAAATATTTGCAATAACATGACAAGGTGATTGTAAGTGCAAGCCAAGGCCGTGGCGAAAGTACTACGATAGCTGGTCGAAACACACTCCTATAGCGTTCCCTCCTTAACCAGCCTCTTTCTTCCTTCCTGAGCGATTAGAACATTATTACCTCAATTAAATGACTCTTCATAAGCGTATCTTAAGTTTCGTTTGTTAGAGTTTTCCTGTCGAAAATAGAATTTGCTTGATCTTGGGGCTTTGACAGAGGGCTACGTGCGAATTTCAGTTGTAATACCAGCAAAAAACGAAGAAGAAAATTTAAAACCCTTAATTGAGGAAATTTATAGAGCGTTAACAGGTGTAGCAAACTTCGAAGTCATCTATGTTGATGATGGAAGTACGGATAAGACATTTGAGAATTTGCTTTACCTGAAAGCGAGTGGCTTTGACAAAGTTAACGTACTACGGCATAAGCACTCGGTGGGACAAAGTACAGCTATTTGGACAGGGGTGAGCCATGCTGATGGAGAACTTGTAGTAACACTTGATGCGGATGGGCAGAATGATCCCTCTGATATACCAAACCTCCTGACTATGGCCTCTCAATTTCCGTTAGGGAGTCACTTTTGCATTGCTGGTCACCGTAAAAACAGAAAGGATACAGCTTGGAAAAGATTTCAGTCAAAACTAGCAAATTCTGTAAGAAGTAAACTTCTTAATGATGATACACCTGACACCGGATGTGGGTTAAAGGTCTTTCCAAAACAAACATTCCTCGATTTACCCTATTTTGATCATATGCATCGTTTTCTGCCAGCACTGATCCGACGACAAGGTGGGATCATTAAAGTTGTTGAAGTGAATCACAGAGACAGGCAATTCGGAAAATCAAAATATAATATGTTAGGGCGGCTTGGGGTTGGACTAATTGATATGGCAGGAGTTTATTGGCTTCAGAAACGTAATAAACTTAATGATGTCATCTTAGAAAATGAAGAGAGTATCTAATTGAATTCCAGTCTCCTTCGTTTCTTCATTCTGGTACTTGCCATTCTGTTTTTTAGTCATTTGATTTCGCTCTCCCCCTCATTTGACGCATTTAATCAGGAGTGGATAGACAATCATACCCGTGATAATGGAGTGACAGGGATAGCCAAATTTTTAGCCGTCTCAGTATTTTTACTTACTATCGGACTTCCACGCCAGTTAGTCGCATTTATGGGGGGGTATGCCTTTGGATTTGCTGAAGGTGTCATCTATTCAACATTAGCAGCTACGCTCAGCTGTGCAACAGTTATGGCAGTGTCCCGGTATTTCGCTAGACCGATTATTATTCAACACTTTGAAATGCGAGTGCGCAAGTTAGACCACTTTCTACTTCGCTCTCCCTTTCTTAAGTCCGTTATCATTAGACTGTTGCCAATAGGGAATAATCTACTCACAAACATTTTTGCTGGCGTTTCAAAGATTCCACGACGCTCTTTTATTTTTGGGTCTACTATTGGCTACATCCCTCAAATGGCGGTTTTTGCATTAATGGGTAAGGGTGTATTAGTCAACTCTGAACTTAAAATAATCATAAGCGCCCTATTATTTGGGATTTCCAGCTTGCTAAGCGCATATCTTTTTAAGGTTTATCATCGTCAACATAATGACGATAAAACTCTTCGTTCTCTCACAAAAAGCAGCAAATGTAGCAATGAATCAGACGAGCCTAGCCATTAAACATAAGAACAAGCACCCAAATTATACTTTCTGGCTTTTTGTACTGGCTAGCGTGTTGATATTTATCGGGCTTGGGTTAAGAGATCCCTGGCCTGCTGACGAACCTCGTTTTGCACAAGTTGCAAAAGAAATGGTTGAAACAGGTCAGTGGTTCTTTCCAGCCAGAGCGGGAGAGTTTTATCCTGATAAACCACCTGTGTTTATGTGGTCTATCGCTTTTTTCTTTGCGCTATTCGGGTCAATTAAGATTGCCTTTCTGCTCCCATCTGCTTTATGCAGCCTACTCACACTTTTTTTGGTGTATGACATCTCAAAACGACTGTGGAGTACAAAAGAGGCGCTGATCGCAACGTCACTTCTTTTATTGAGTTTTCAATTTTTGCTTCAAGCCAAGTCTGCACAGATAGACGCAATGGTCTGCTGCTGGATAACAATCGGATGCTATGGTCTTCTGCGCTTTTTCTTAGTTGAAAGGCGATGGCGTTGGTATTACCTCGCCTTTTTCTTCATGGGAATTGGCGTCATCACAAAAGGGGTCGGATTTTTACCAGTCCTGATGCTGATACCATACTTGATACATCGACACTTTTGGCCTCAGCGGGACATAGCTAAGAAGCAAACTAAAAACTCCGTATTACCGTGGATAATGGGTGCAGTGGTGATGTTACTGGCTATATCACTATGGTTTATACCTATGTTGATATTGGTCGAAAATAGCCACGACACATCACTTGCTCTATATAGAGATAATATTCTTTTCAGGCAAACGGTCACTCGATATGCTGATTCCTGGCATCACATAAAGCCGTTCTGGTATTACCTCGTAGAGGTTATTCCATTATTCTGGTTGCCAATTAGCATCGCTCTCCCATGGCTTATCCCATGTTGGTATCGCGCAATCAAAAAAGGTGATGCCCGCATATACTTACCATTGGTTTGGATTGTACTTGTTCTGCTTTTCTTCAGTGTAAGTCCTGGTAAACGGGGGGTGTACATCTTACCCGCATTGCCGATGCTGGCACTGATCTCTGCGCCTTACTTTGATTCAGTTGTTAATAAGAAAGTATTTTCCTGGCTTTTGTGGGGCGTTGTATTTTTACTATCAGTAGGCTTATTGGGGTTTGGTTTTTCCGGCATAGTAAAAGCATCATTCGCCCTAAAGCTAGAAGAAAAGTTCGGGCTTTCTCCGTGGATGTTTTTTTTAGTAACGGGGGGACTGACGTGTCTGGTTACGGTGATCACTACTAGAGGGAAGCACTGGAAAGTCTGGCCCTATTTCTTGTGCACTCTTTGGGGCATGTACGCTACTTGGGGTTACACTTTACTTGAAGATGTAAAAACCCCTAAAAGCGTATTTGCAAATATTGAAAAAGAAATTGGTAAACATGATGCAACTATTGCACTTGTTGATTTTTCTGAACAGTTCATTCTCTTCTCGCCTTATCCCATCACTCATTTTGGGTATCATACCCCTGTTGATCAGCAATTGTCTGCCGCCTACCAGTGGTTGGATAAGACTGAAAAGGGAAGACATATCCTCGTCGATGAAAAACATGTACGCAATGGTTGTTTTAAAAAAGAAATGGCAACGTCTGTAGGGTATGCACATCGCGTCCACTGGGTACTATTATCGCACGAGGCATTAACCGAAAAGTGTCCGCTTACGAAAACTGCGACTGAGATCTTTAGTTATATCCCAGATAGGCCCGTTACGTGAGGTACATGTTTTCATACAATTAAAAAATAATGCGAGAATTTTCATCCTACAGTTTTTCTTAAGCGTTATTTAAGTTTAGACAGGTAACTTATGTGCTAAGAAGTACACGAGAACCTTATTGTGAAATTTCCAAGAACACTAAATTTCAATCCTACATCAGCTCAGTTCATTTTACTTTCTTCATTGCTTATCGCAGCAATATTTAACATACCATTTTTGTCCGCTGTTTATGAAGTTGTAGCCCCTGTAACATTGAATGAGTGGGTGTTTTTTCTCTCTGTACCGCTCTTGCTAACCTTTTTTAATATTATTTTTCTAAGTCTTTTTGGTGCCCTATTTTTGCCGCGCACCACAGTTGCAATTACTTTCGTTGTAAGTTCTATTCTACTTTACGGCACCTTGGCCTATGGTGTCATTTTCGATAAGAGCATGATACAGAATGTAATGGAAACAAATTCTGGTGAAGCCTTTTCTTATCTAAATTCAACACTTTTTTTATTCTTCTCTATACTGGGATTAATCCCTGTATTTGCGATTTTTAATCTGGAAATAAGTGGAAAGCTCAAGGCTCGAATCAAGCACCTTCTAGTGCTGAACTTATTAGCTTTATTGGGTATTGCAATTATAGCCACGTTCCTTTTTAAGAGCTATGCAGCTGTCGGCAGAAATAACAAAGATCTAACGAAGTATATTATTCCCTACGCCTTTTATGATTCAGGGTACAAGTACCTTCGGGACACTTACTTCTATCCGCCTTTACCCTACAAAGTATTAGACAAGCGTCCCTACTTAAAAGGTAACGCTAATATACACCCATCTATTACAGTGTTAGTGGTTGGCGAAACAGCCAGAGCGGACAAGTTTTCAAGCAACAGCTATTCGAGGCGTACTTCGCCTAATATCCAGAACGCAGGTGCAATCAGTTTTAGCAAGGTGACATCTTGCGGTACTGCTACCGCAGTCTCCGTGCCATGTATGTTCTCAAGACTCTCACGAGAAAATTATGATTCGCGTATTGCAGACAGTCAGGACAATGTTTTAGACATCATTCATCGTGCAGGAGTTGACGTGACTTGGATTGACAACAACAGTAGCTGTAAAGGCGTATGCAAGAGGGTAGAGACTATAGACTTCAACCCGTCAAGAGTTCCCAAGTTGTGCGATGGAGATTATTGTTATGATGAGGTACTTATTGACCTTTTAAGAGAAGCTCTTTCAAGACCATCTAAAGAACATAGAGTTATAGTCTTACATATGATTGGCTCACACGGGCCTACCTATTACCGGAGATACCCAGAGAAATTTGCTAAGTTCGTGCCTGACTGTCCCAGAAGTGATATTCAAAATTGTGAAGAGGCAGAGCTGACAAATACGTACGATAATACTATTGCATACACAGACTACGTGCTAGGCCAGATTATTGAACAGCTTTCCACTATTCCTAATTCGTCGATGCTTTATCTATCGGATCATGGTGAGTCATTGGGAGAAAAAGGGCTTTATTTACACGGTTTCCCTTATAATTTAGCGCCTGTTGAGCAAACTCATGTACCAATGGTTTATTGGGCCTCCAAGTTTAGCCAACCTGAATACAGTGATTGCGTAAGGTCGTTGTCCAGTCATCCTTATTCGCATGACAACCTTTTTGACACATTACTTGGTCTTACTAATGTGCAAAGCAGCACCTACCAACCCACTCAGGATATTTTACGAAAATGCGAGTCATAGACGAAACCACATCAAAAATGCATTTCGACCCTAAAGCCAAACCAAAGGGCATGTTGCGTATTGTATTAGCAATGAAAAACTCAGTTCGAGCTATATCATGGCTTGTTAAAAACGAGTCAGCGTTCCGGCAAGAACTTATCTTACTTATCTTAGCGGCGGGAGTGCTTGCATTTTGGTCAATTCCTTATATGGAAAAGGCGATTTTACTTTCCTCCATACTCTTCGTTTTGTTCGCTGAAATTATAAATACTGCAATTGAAGTAACTATTGACCGTATTGGAAAAGAGATTCACCCACTGTCAGGCTTAGCTAAAGATTTAGGCTCAGCGGCTGTTTTAGTGACGATCGCAATTTCATCACTGTTGTGGTTAGCTACATTGTGTAGATATTTTTGATTTGAGACTGTTGACTCACCGATGAGGTACCGCACTGACATGGGTCCAACTATGCAAATTCATCAATGTGTATAAAAGAATAGAAAGCCAATAATTAGCGAGCTTTAATATAAGAAGTTAAAGTCTGATATAACTAAAAGGCAATACCCAACAACCTTTAGGTTCAGTTTTCAATTACTAGCCAGGAGTTGCATAGCAAATCGCAAAGCAAAATTGTCAGTTAGAAAAAGTTCTTCGCGTGCTTTTACTTTCGCTGATTTTTTTAAGTTTAATGAAAGTGAAAGCAAAAGTCAGCGATGCCATCAGCTCAAACAGCCAAAATATAGGAATGAAGCCAAACGATTCAACCAAAAAACCATTTTCATCTATACTCGAGCCTTTTATGTTATAAGCGATTAAACACAAAATACCACTAATAAAAAATAAGAAGCTCATCTTATAGTTACTTATAAATTTCATTAATGTCTCTATATTTTATTTTCAACATCTCGTAAGAGCACGAAAGAAACGTTGATGTCGAAGGTACGTGTTCAATCTTGCCTCTTACCACTTTAGTTACGCATTATTATCTATCACACTCTCCTTACAGTTTAACAAAAAATTTAATCATGAGGGGAACAAACTAAAAAGTTCCATGAAAATCTATAGTCATGATTGTAGACAATGTGTCACAAATAAAATTTTAGCTTAGTATTAAAACTTGAATTACTGTCGACTATCATTGTTAATGAGTAATGGAATTTCATCTCACCTCCTCATTAACTGCAGAATGCTCGTCAGTAAACTCTATTTCAACTGTGCTGTAACTGAAGTCAAACATGGCCAAGCTATCATAAATATCAAGCTTCAATAACTTGTATTCTTCAACTGTCTTTAAGGCACTGCCAACGCGTATAGTAATAACATTGTGTTCTCCGTCAAGTGACCAAATTTTTAAGTCATGGATATATTCAACTCTATCAACACTCCGGAGTTCATCTAACACTTGTTTGTATAAGTTTTTCTCTGGAACACCTTGCAAAAATAATTTTAAGGTTGCTAATAAGTTTCGAATTACATTAAACAATATAAAAAGCGTAAAGCCAATCGAAAGTAGGGGGTCTAAAATTGGCCAGTCGACAAATTGCATTACTATGGCAATAATTAATACAGCAACCCAGCCTAAAACGTCCTCCAATAAATGCCAGTTCAACACTCTCTCGTTTAGGGTATTTCCTCCCTGGAGTTTATACACAGCAAAGCCGTTTACAGCGACACCTAGAATCGCAAGTAATATCATGCCTTCTGTATTTGGAACGACCGGGTCTAATACTCGAGGAATGGCTTCTGATAATACCCAGATTGAGCCAAGGATAAGTACGGCTCCGTTAATAAATGCCCCTAACAGGCTGAGTCGCTTGTACCCATATGTGAAATTTTCATCGGCCTCTCTCTCTCCTAACCTATTGAGACACCAGGCGCTTCCAATAGAAACTGAATCGCCGAGATCATGAACAGCATCTGCCATTATAGCAGTGCTGTTCGTTAGCCAGCCGCCAATAAATTCAATAATTGTGAAGCTGAAATTTAATAGAAAAGCCCACCCAATTTTGTTTGAGCTATTTGAATGATTATGAGTCATAGAGGCTCCGGTGCGCCCGGAACATACCGGGCGTAAAATTTGATTAAGAGTTGCGTTTGTTATGTGCGAGCTGATAAAGCGCAGGTAATATAAACAGTGTCAGTAAAGTTGACGATATAATTCCCCCAATGACTACAGTGGCGAGCGGTCTTTGTACTTCAGCACCTGTTCCTGTATTAAGTGCCATGGGAACAAAGCCTAAGCTGGCCACTAACGCAGTCATCAAAACAGGTCGAAGCCGGATTATGGCCCCTCGAATTACTGAAGTATAAATATCACCATTTTCCTGCCAGAGTTGTCTGATGAATGCGACCATCACTAGTCCATTCAAAACCGCGACCCCGGACAAAGCGATAAAGCCTACTCCCGCAGAAATTGAAAGAGGCATATCTCTAATCCAGAGTGCCAGTACTCCTCCAGTCAAGGCTAGTGGTACACCAGTGAAAATTATCAATGCGTCTTTAACAGACCCAAACGCCATAATGAGTATGCCAACTATCAACGCAAGCGTAACCGGAACGACTAAAGTCAGCCGTTTGCTGGCGGATTCCAGTTGTTCAAAGGTACCACCAAACTCTAACCAATATCCTTCCTTCATTTTTAAATCGGATTTAAGTCTTTTTTGTAAATCAACGACAAATCCTCCTAGGTCGGTTCCTCGTACGTTAGTCGTTACGACAACTCTGCGCTTTCCATTCTCTCGGCTGATCTGTGCAGGCGCCGGCTTTAACTCGAGAGTGGCTACCTCTTCAAGCGGTACAAAACTATTGCCGACACGAACAGGTAAGCTCTCTAATTTGTCAATATTTGTACGCAACTCTTCAGATAATCTGATTACAATTTTAAACCGACGATCGCCTTCATAGATTATGCCTGATTCCTTACCCCCTATGCTGGTTGAAACGAGTGCTTGAATGTCTGCTACGTTAAGACCGTACCTTGCGAGAGCATCTCGTTTTGGTAATATGGACAACATAGGAAGGCCGGCAACTTGCTCAACTCGGGTGTCTGAGGCACCTTGTATCGACTCAGCGATCTCAGCAACCTTATTTGCAGAATCCAACAATTGCTCTAAGTCATCACCGAAAACCTTGACTGCAACATCAGCCCTTACGCCGGAAATCAATTCATTAAATCTCATTTGAATTGGTTGGGTAAATTCATAGTTATTACCGGGAAGCTTTGAGGCGACTGATTCAATTTCAGCCACTAGATCCGATTTAGATTTAGCTGGATCAGGCCATTCTGAGCGAGGTTTAAGTATTACAAAACTATCGGCTACATTAGGAGGCATTGGGTCTGTAGCGACTTCTGGTGTACCTATTTTCGCAAAGACTACCGCTACCTCTGGAATTTCTAACAGCGCACCTTCAAGTAATTCTTGCATTTGAATTGATTGGTTTAGACCGGTACCCGTTATGCGTAAAGCCTGTAAAGCGACATCACCTTCATCCAGTTGAGGAATAAATTCAGACCCAAGTGTTGTTGCCAACCATCCGCAGAAGACAACAAACGCTAGTGCAGCCCCAAGAGCAGCAGCTTTAAATTTAAGAATAGCCCTAAGTGCTGGTTCGTAAGCCAGTTTCACCCAACGTATTAAAAAACTCTCCTTTTCACTGATTTTTCCCCCCATGAAAATTGCGATCGCTGCAGGCACTACCGTCAGTGACAAAATCATTGCCGCAATAAGAGCGATAACAACAGTTATTGCCATGGGATGAAACATCTTTCCCTCTACGCCTGTTAAAGTAAAAATAGGCAGATAAACAGCGGTTATGATCCCGACTCCAAATAAGCTGGGCCTGATTACTTCAATCGTTGCTATTTTCACTTCTTCTAGACGTTCCTTGAGTTGAAGAAGTCTGCCGTGATGCTGTTGCGCTTCAGATAAGCGCCTAATACAGTTTTCAACAATGATGACAGCGCCATCGACAATCAGACCAAAATCTAAAGCCCCCAAACTCATCAGATTTGCCGAAACACCTCTCTGGACCATTCCAGTGATTGTCATCATCATAGCAATAGGTATGATCGCAGCCGTAATAAGAGCCGCTCGAATATTGCCTAGTAGTAAAAATAATATGACAATTACGAGTAATGCTCCTTCCAGCAGGTTCTTCTGCACAGTGTTTATCGCTTTGTCGACCAGTGTAGTTCGATCATAGGCGGGTTCAGTAACTACCCAGCTTGGTAACGATCTTTGAATTTCAGTTAATTTACTGGCAGTTAAAGCTGCAACTTCCCTTGAGTTTTCTCCCAGCAACATCATGACCGTTCCCATCACTGTCTCTTTACCATTTCTTGTAGCGGCACCGGTCCTCAGCTGCTTACCCAAGCCTACAGTTCCAATATCTTTTATTAGAACAGGAACAGATCCTTTTTTTCCTACTACGACATTTTCGATATCCTTTATCCCTGTCAATTGACCTGGAGAGCGAACAAGAAGTTGCTCGCCATTTTTCTCAATATAGCCTGCTCCAGCATTATCATTGTTTAAATATAGTGCTTCAGAAATGTCTTTAAGCGAGACTCCCATCTCCAGCATTTTTACAGGGTCGGGATTGACGTGATATTGCTTGTCATAACCTCCAATAGTGTTTACTTCTACTACTCCCGGAACCTGGGCTAACTGTGGTCGAATGATCCAATCTTGTACCTCTCTTAAAGCCATAGGTGTGACCGGCGAGCCATCGGGTAACGTTGCTCCATCTTTCCCTTCCAGTGTATATACGAAAATTTCGCCAAGCCCTGTTGCGATTGGCCCCATTTCTGGCTCAAGGCCATCAGGTAAAACACTTTTAAGGTTAGCAAGTCTTTCGTCGATTAAATTTCGGGCAAAAAAGATATCCGTTCCTTCTTCGAAAATAACTGTAATCTGTGAAAGACCATACCTCGATATAGAACGTGTATAGGATAAGTTAGGCAAGCCATATAGTGCTGTTTCGACAGGAAATGTTATTCGTTGTTCAGCTTCTAATGGTGAGTACCCCGGAGCTTTGGTGTTAATCTGAACCTGTACATTTGTAATATCTGGTACAGCATCAATAGGTAATCGCTGGTAGCTCCAAACGCCGATCCCAATTAAGATTAGTGCAAGAACAAGAAACAAAAAGCGTCTTTCTACTGAAAGACGAATAATATTATCAATCATTTATCGTCTCCAGGATTAGTGAGCGTGAGAGGCACCGGATTTTTCAAGATCCGCTTTTATCAGAAAGCTATTTTTTGATACGTAAATTTGACCAGCGATTAAGCCACGCTTTACTTCAGTGAAGTTGTCATCTTTTATACCCAGCTCGACAGGGACAGCTTGAAACGTGTTACCATCGTTTAAAAATACAACTGAGTTACCATCCATTGATTGGATAGCTTCATTCTCAACGCGAAGCGAAACATCGACTTTCTGAGCATCAACTACACCTGTAACCATATCGCCGGGGGAGAATTCTCCTTCGGTATTAGTGATTTCAACAATTGCGATCTGATAAGGTTCAAGTGAACCTGACGGAATGAGAAATTTGACCTTTGCATCTTGCTGTCGGGAACCTTTTTTTATGTGGATATAAGAGCCCTGCTTTATTGTATCCCGCTTGGATGGAAATACTTTCAATTCTGCCCAAAGCGTTTCAGCGTCGACTATTTTATAAAGCGTTTCACTGGTAACCAACTGCCCAACATTAACATTTCGACTTACTACCGTACCCGAAATTGGCGCTTTCACGATGTAGGTTTGTAAGCTGTCATTTGATTGAATTTTTGCAATTACATCGCCAGCCTTCACGCTGTCACCAACATCCGAAGCGAGAGTTTCTACAACTCCCGAGAACCGCGCATTAACTTCAGCCTTGTTCTTGGGTGGAATTACAAGAGTACCCAACAATTCGATATGTCTTTCAATGGTCCCACTCTGAACTTCGGAGGTTGCTAATTGAAACTTTTCAGTTAATGCTCTTGAGATCTGTGTTCTTCCCTCGAAGTTTTCCCACTCCCAGGAATACTTTCGTCTTTTGTCAGTCAGATAAATAGTAGCCCTAAAAGAATGAGGTTCAGACAGAGCTTTTATTGACCGCAAAACCCCCTCTGAAGTTTGAAACTCAAATTTTTCTGAGCTTGAACCTAACTTCTGTAGCTCTATAGAAAAGGAATCAGGGATAAATGGCTTCCCATCTTCAAAAGTCGAGGCAATAATTACAGAGCCCTCGGGGCTTTCATCGATACTTACTTCTATTTTGATGTTACCTTTCTGGAATATATTTTGGTTGTCATTTGAATTGGTGACATCTTCACTTGCGGTCGCGATAGATGTCACAGTGCCGATAAGAAATAAAAATAAAATTTGCTTTAGCATAATTAATCCTGGAGATTGAAAGTGAATGATTTCAGAGATTGCCCTGTCCATTGTTCGATAAGTGCTTCATTGAGCAGGGTGGCTTCGCGATAGTTGATGAGACTCCGTTGAGATTGGAGAAGTGCATCACGTGAAGCAAACCATTCTTGATAAGTGTAAATTCCCTTTTGATAGCCCTCCTTGGTCAGCTCCAATGCTCTTTTCAAATCTGGCATTACTTCTTTTTCCAGGTGCAATGCTGCCTGTGAACTAAAATTTATGCTTTTCGTTGCTTTAAATAGAATCGCTTTTACATCGAGATACTTGGTGTCTCGCTCTAATAACTCCGCCTCCTTACTAGCAATTGCAGATTTGACTGCACCCGAATTCCTCTTCTCAGCAAATAGTGGAATTGAGGCACCAAAAACTAACGATGTATCTTGAGCTCCCTGATTCCTTCTAACACCAACAGACCAAGATAGGTCTGCGGTATTATCAGACTTAGCCAACTGAATTTCAGCGTCCTTCAGGTCAAGTGACTTAATTAGTAAATCCGCATTCGATGATGATAAGAATTGGTTAAAAAGTGTTTCGTAGGAATAATTTTTAGCGGGTGAATTTAAAGAACCAGTAAGCGTGATATCTTCATAATTGCCCTGCCAGAATAGTGTGAGAGATTGCAGGGCTATTTCTTTATTCACCTTTGCTGTCGCAAGTTCTAATTTCGCTTGATTTAAAGCCGATTTAGCTCTGAACAATTCAGCATCATTCGTTGCACCACTTTTTATTCTATTAGTGATCACAGTAAGAGCATCTTCAGCTAAGCTCACACTTCGCTCAGCTATTTGCAGACGCTCCTGTTGTGCCAGAACGCGAATATACTGCTGAGTGAGCCCACCAAGTAGTGAGAGAGACATTGAATACTGCTCTGAATCTAAAAGGGCAGCTCTGGCATCCACAACCAGTGTTCTTGCACTCTTCTTTCCACCAAGTTCATACACTGAAGATAGAGAGATGGTTGCTTCTGCTGCTTGAACTCCCGAAGTAGAACTTGTGCCCATCACATTTTCTAGATTAGCACCTACGGTGTAAGCTGGAGAAAGCAAAGCTTGTTGGCGATCTCCCTCAAGAGCTCTAGTAAGAGGTCTGAATTTCAACAAGCTTGGATGACGGTTGAGAGTAAGTTGAACTGCATCATCTAAAGTTACTTGTTCTGCCAATGCATTGGCTTGAGATAGCATCAATGCACTAGTCAATATCCCGGCGCGCGTAAGTTTGCGCACAGGAAACTGTGAAATTTTCATGATATATAATCCTAGTCAGTTGAAAAAACGAAAAACGACAGGGATTAAATTCTTGGAGGACGCTCTATTTGGTTAATGAAACGATTAGGTGTAGCTTCACTATAAACTGAGACTAAATTGGGAAACTTTTTTAGAAACGAGCTTTCAATATCAAAGTAAAAAGCTATGTGTGTAAAATGACCATGACAAGAACAACAATGGTCACAATCACTTCCCGCATCTAAATCGTAAGCATCGGACAGTTCGATTAATGTATTTTCAGTACATAATTCATTGCTAAACAAGTGGTCTTGTTCAATAGAAAACGCGTCAGTCACAATCAACAAAAATTGTGCGCACAACAAAAAAGCGGCTAAGACCACTTTTAGATTTTTGCTAATGCGGTAATTCGTTTTCAACACAAGATTCCTCTATTGGCAATCTATGTTCTCTTAAAATATGATTGTAGTCAATGCCTAAATGGTCAGCTTTCTGATTCACAAGAGGAACTCTGTATTAAAAAGCCATGTATTTCAATTAAGTTGCTAAATCTTGTCAGAAAAACAGAAATCTACTGCGAAGCCTGCTCATACATAATCCGGCAATGTAAAATAAGTACACCGAAGGAATAGGAGAATACAAAATGCATTTTCAATAAGCCTGTCACAATTATTGCGTCTCGCTCGTACCAAAACCTGTAATACCCCCTACAACAAGTGTAAAAGCAAGTCCAATACTGAAAGATAAAATCACCGTTGACCCAAGAGGTAGCTTTTCCAATTGCTATCTGATCTCCTTACAGTGAGCGCATCAATGAACAACAAAGTAAATATTATCTGGCTCATGCCATAACCGTGATGCTATGCTTATGAGCATGAAGTTGGTTCGCATCGCTTCTTTGAGTTCACCAAATCATCTAAGGCTCCATTTTCGAATAAACGGTACAATAGACTAGTAGAAAGGCATATCGGAAACTCGATATCGCTAGATACCTTACTGTAACTTTTTGGCTAAAAACGTTGTCGCTTCGCGTAAAAATACCGGTCATTTTTTGACCTTGGCAAGTTCATGTTTTAATCTGCTATCCCCGCGTCACAACGGGGATCACTGCTCTTATGTGTTTTATCTTTAGATTGCGCAGCATGATGTTTTCAGCAGTTAGGTAGACTAAGAAAAATACTAATATCTAAAGCAATCTGACGACCAATAATATCAGGTTTCTAGCAGAGTAATACCGCTTCGAGTATGAATTCTGAAGTATACTTTGTTTGTTAACAACCACTCATTCCTGGCATAGCAAGCTTCTTTAGGGGAGGTTTCCTAAAAATCTGAAGAGGCTCCACAGATGACTGAAATCTATGAAGGGGCACTATAATAATTGTGATAATTCTCTTTCTGATCTAGAACCGTAGCAGAGTTACTTTCATGTTAAATAGTTCATGTTAATGCACATTAACGTTACCTATTCGAGTAAAGATAAGAAGTTAGCTTTCCGCTTTTGATTACGATATGTCATGCAAGCGAATAGCGCTCACGTCAGCAGCAAATTTAAAATAATTAAAGGGTTGTAAATCTCTGTCAAGACAGTTGGGTGACGTCAACATGTTGGAGATATACAAGATGAAAACTAAGCTGCCTCATATTGGTATTTTTTGGGTCTACAAGTCGACTGTACTTGCTAAAGCAATGCCTTTGAATAGTGCAGAGCCTGATAGCCTTTCACTCTATGACAGTGACTTTAGCCATTTAGTAGAGTGGGAAGAGCATAGAATATACCTTCCGTGTTTTCCTGAGCTCATTGCTGTTGAATATCAAGAAATCAGCAGGGGTAGAGTAATCTACTCTGGAGACTCAACATTCTTTAACATTTATGCAGACAGAAACGTGATAAAAAGCAGGGAGCTTCAAACTTTGATATGTGATAAATTTAACCTTATACCGAGTCAATGCACTTGGAAGCAAGATAAGCATTACCGCATCTTTAGTTCATAAAAAGCATACCTAAAATTTAAAAAGTCGCTCACTCAAGAATACGCTAGCAAATCATAGGGACATGACGTTGAATATATTTGGAGTAATAAACAATAGTATTTCTGATTTTGTAGAAAACCAAGAAAATAAAGCGCTCAAGAGAGGTACAGGCTCTTATTCGATACCGTTTAGAGGCTCTATCTTTGGAGAAATCGAGACAGAAAAAGTATTAAGTAAGCTCAATACCGAATCAGTCGATGTGATTTGGTTAGGCTCAAATCCTAATGTTCCTGAATCTCTCGACGCTATTTTGACTCCTTCCTCCCCTTCTCACTACGAGGGGTTTGTGCAACAAGCCATGAACGACAACTTCAGCGAAGCGTACAGAAATAGCGATGGTGTGAATGCCCCGTTGTGGGATCCTATTAACAAGCCAAACAACAAGTGGCAATTCTACTCAGAAATATTCAATAAGCGGTTTGGCGAACACAAAACGCTCATGGCTAACATAGTGCTGTGGGGAAGTAAGGATTTTAAAAGCTTCACTTCTCAGTTGGCTAAATACGATAAAGCGCTTTTAGAGAGAGCTATTCAGTTTTCTTACGAGCTGAACAATCAGATAATAGAGTACTTCAAGCCAAAGGTTGTTCTTGTTCCCAAGAGCTCTAATAGCCCATCATCAAAGAATTGGCTACTACACTCTTCAAACTTAACAGACATACAGCATCACGAAGTGAGAGGTAAAGTAACGTTCAAGTTTTCAGTAGGTAGCCTGCAAAAAGGCGATTTTAAAACAACTGTAATATCAGCCCCCCACCCTTCATACACACCAAGAATTGGTCGTGAATTTAGAGAGTCTGCGCAAAACGCTATCTTCACAGTATTACAAAATTGCTGATACTTATTAATCTACTTCATAAACAAAAACTAATTTTGCATTTGTTAGCATCTTTAGTTGATGAGTTTATCGCACGAGAGTTACATGATAGAACTTAAGATTTTGGGATCCTTTATTACCGCTAGTGCAACTATTTTAGTAGCCTTAGCAACATATATATGGAAAATTCAGAGAGAAAAAAAAGAAAGTAATCGAACAATAATTTATTTACTCCTTGAGTTACGCAATGTATTTATCAATTCAGTAATTAATACAGATCGCGCGATTGACGGTTACTTGAAGCTGTATTTAGAGAAATTGAATGACCAAGCATTCTCGCCTAAAGATAAATCAGCATTCGAAGCAGAGCTACGAATTGCCCTTGAGAAAGCATTTAATTCGTTAATCATTGATATGAAGGAAGAACTGCGAGTAGATTTCTCCTCTCAGTTTGACAGCGCTATTTTAGAGCTTTCAAAACATGACCCAATACTTGCTTACCGATTGCAGAAAAACATAAAAATTGAAAAAACTTTCGAGGTAATAGAGAATCATCTAACGAGGATCAAAGATTGGGTCGATAACACTAACGAAGAAAATTTGCCTTCTTTTGAGAGTATTTCGCGAAGGTTAGAATCTAAATTGGTTGAAAAACTAGCTGGAGATCTTGAACAAGATATTCTCACCGTTGCTAGTAGTGATTCATTTTTAACTAAATTAAAATGCAAAAGGATCATTAGCAATAAGAACATAAATAGCATTTACGATTTTAGCGAGATCGGTCCCTATTTGGATGAATCTTTAATTACGGTCTTCGAAAACAGTAGTCAGAATATTTAAGACAACAAGGACGTTTATGTGTGTGATTCATAGAGATCGTTTCAACATAATACGACTCTAAGAACAAAGAAATTAGACAGCGACTCAAGTGGATTGAGCTTTACGAAGAAACTAAAAATGCAGGTCTGGTTTGCCGCAGGTGTGGTATATCCAGACCCACTCTTCGTAAATGGTTAAAACGATACAAAGAAAATGGTCTAGACGGTCTTCAGGACGTTTCTAAACGCCCTCATACCTCGCCAAATACTAAAATAAACCATCAGATAGAGGAATGGATTCTAAGCCTGAGAAAAGACAGGAAGCTTGGTGCGCGGAGAATCCAAAATGAACTTCTTCGCGAGCATAGTGTTCAATTATCGCTTGCTTCCATACATAAGGTGCTGACCAGACATGACGTTAAACCAATAGTATTTCAACGGAAGAAAAAAGACTTCATCCGTTACCAAAGACCTATTCCAGGTGATCGAGTGCAGATGGATACATGCAAAATCGCTCCTGGAATTTACCAATATACTGCTATTGATGACTGCTCTAGATATCGCGTACTGGATGTGTTTAACCGGAGGTCGGCAGCAAACACCCTTATTTTTATCGATAAGGTAATCGAGGAAATGCCATTTCCAATACAGCGAATACAAACCGACCGTGGTACAGAATTCTTCGCAGAGAAAGTTCAGCGAAAGCTGATGGATTATGGCATCAAATTTCGTCCTAACAAGCCTGGTTCTCCTCACCTGAATGGTAAGGTTGAAAGGTCGCAAAGAACCGACAAAGAAGAGTTTTATTCAACAGTAAACTTGAATCTAGACGAACTAAAAAACGAAACATTGCCCGAATGGCAGCATTACTACAACTGGCAACGGGCACATGGTTAGTTAAAGGGAAAAACGCCAATGGATATTGTCTGTGAAAGACTTGAACAAGCCCCACTTTGAGAAGAGGTTCACGAGGATTATATAACTGAGGACGAGCGCATTCAGCTATCAAATTATCAACGCGACCTGCAATTGAGAAAAGTGAAATGATGTCTATGAATCACACAACTCATGCCATATAAATCGACTTTCTAACACTCCAAACAATGGATAGTAACTCGCGATCACAACAGTGAGCGTTGGATAAAAACTTCGGTCTTTATCGAATTTATTTAACTTCGCCAATCCTATTATTAAAACAGCTACCAAAGCCCCTATTGAAGTACTCACTAACACTTTATTTACCCATGTGCCGGTAATAGAAAAATTGCCCCTTCCAGCGGCTAAAACTTGCCACGCTTCTATTCGTCTTTGCTTGAAGAAAACGCTTTTAATGCTTTTTCCAGTGAATATTTTGCGTTAGGCATAACGGAACCTGTGAATTCTTGTACCGCTTGATGGATTTCATGCTCAGCTGGGTTTCTTTCAATTATTCCCAAGTTAAGTAACTTAATTCTGTCCGCTTCGTTTTTACTATGTACCACTGTGTTGTCCTGTTTTTGTTTGTTATGGCTGTACGATCAGGCGTAACGTAAGTCTGATCGTTGCTATTGAACCAATTACTTTTTATGGGTTTGCCCAGGAGGAACACGGTGGCAACTCCAGGGTTTGTGTTTTGCATTTTCACGAATGTTTTCGTCAACGAATTGGTAATAGCCTTCTTTCATTTTTGTCCAAAAGTCGTCCGAAATGTCTGCCCCGTTGTCACGAATGATTGTCTCAATGCCATCTAAATTGCAGTGGGTTGCATCGTAGCCTATATGCAGGGTACTTTTGGCGTCCTCAAATGAAACTGCATCGATTCCAAAGGTCCCATCAATGCCAGCAATAATTGCTTCTATGTTATCTTCGGTAATACCAACCAACTTTAAATGCCGTACGACTAAATTCGCCTCTGATACACCGACTCTGTGATCTAGATCGCTCATCTTTTCCTCCTATAAATCGATTGTTAACTTGTTTATGTTCGTCATTTCTTTAATTATTTAAAACACTATTGGCACCGAGCTGCTGCTTCATTAACGATTGTAAAATTGACATTCTTTGTTCAAGATAAAACAAAAGTTCGTCTACCGAATTTCCCATGACTACAAAGTCGCCCCCTGCTAAACCGCTGTCGATAAGAACGAGACTTCGTTGAAGGCCATTTGTGTACGTTTCTTCCAGATGTGCTTTGTGTTGCAGGTCTGTTTCACTTTGGAGTCTCTTCTCAATATTCGTTAAATAAATTTCCATCATTTTCATATGCTCAACGATGAGAGTTTGCCTATCAGAGACGTCGTTGATCCGTTGTATGCGTTGCATTAGTGCATCCATGACAAGCTCATTACTTCGAAGCATATCATCCGCACTCATCGACGTTTGAGCAGCAGCAAATGTCGCGGGTAACAGCCCTCCAACAAACAGTAATGACAGTAGTACTTTGTTCATTTTGTAATCCTTAATTAGTGCTTGAAACGTTTGAAATACCCATACGGGGAAACCAACCTGGCGTCGTTTGTTTATAGTGTCTGTAGCTATCACCAAACTCGGATTCAGCTTGCTGCTCTTCTCGCGTGGCGAGTCGAGCATAAACGACAATAAGAATTGGAAACATAAGTAAGGTTGGCAGTGTTGGCCATTGCAACAAAAAGCCAAACATGATCAGTATAAATGCAACATATTGAGGATGCCGGCAGCGAGCGTACCATCCAGTAGTGGCTAAACTATGCGATTTTTGCGCGTGGTGTAGGACACTCCAAGAAGCGGATAGTAAAAAGAAACCTAAAATGATGATGACATTACTTAAGATGTGTAAAATATCCCAGTGAGCATCGCCGGATAGCCCTAGCAAAGTATGCCACAAGTGACCATTTTCATGCGCTAAAAAGTCTACCCCTGGATAACTTTCCGCTAACCACCCTGACAAAAAATATATTGTCAGGGGGAAACCATACATTTCGGTAAATAAGGCCACGATAAAAGCGGAAAATACACCTAGGCTTCGCCAATCTGTTTTCGACTTCGGCTTGATAAAACTAAACGCAAAAAAGATAAAAATGGCTGAGTTTATAATGACTAGTGCCCAGAGCCCATAATCAGAATCACCGTGCATTATTAT
This sequence comes from Alteromonas sp. MmMcT2-5, assembly GCF_022348315.1. Classification (NCBI taxonomy): domain Bacteria; kingdom Pseudomonadati; phylum Pseudomonadota; class Gammaproteobacteria; order Alteromonadales; family Alteromonadaceae; genus Alteromonas; species Alteromonas sp. MmMcT2-5. Next base: position 26,459 of record NZ_JAKRFB010000029.1, read on the forward strand.
TCTCCGTTTTATGTTTTCCTTTACGGGCCTGCTCTAACCCTTCGATATAGCCTTTTCGATATTGCTCATTGTCCTCGGTTTGTTCTTTAAATGTTTTTTCGGTGTGCTCATGTGTTTCATGTCCTTTGCCATGACTGCCGTGCATAAAAATGTGCATGACAAGGCACAACAACAAGATCAAGTAAGGTAAATACGGAAACACATGCTCACCATGCTCAACCAGCAAGAAGTAGCTCGCGGCGGTAATAAGGCCTATGGCAGACCAACCACTGGGGGTGCGCCAAAAGGGGACTTTTTGTTTACTCATAATACACCTCGCTTTGGTATCTTTTACGTTAATAAAAAGCGTTTAATCACTTGATCACCAACGTGCCACGATACATTTGCATCTGACAATGAAATGGGTAAACGCCGGCACTGGAAGCAGGAATAGTGACCGTCACTCGCTTGTTAAGCGCTAATGTTTCATTGATATCCAACTCCGGGATCAATAACGTTTCTGCACAGGGCGTTGCATCTTCTCTGACGAACATAAGCTTAACGGACTGATGCGCCGGCACCGTGATATTGGCAGGCTGATACACGCCGTCTTTTACAAGGACTTTGATACTGCCGTCTTTTATCTGGGTTGATTGTGCTTTGTAAAGCCAAAACCACCAAACAATAAGCCCAATCAGGATAAGCCCTGCTAAATTAATCCATATCATCATTGTGTACTCCTAGTGCTCTTTCGCTTTAAATAGACGTAATCGGTTAGCATTGGTCACCACCGTTAGTGATGAGAATGCCATCGCTGCACCAGCAATGACTGGGTTAAGCAGTATCCCTAAGAATGGATAAAAGACGCCTGCCGCAAATGGTATTCCGGCGACATTATAAATAAATGCGCCAAAGAGGTTTTGCTTGATGTTACGCAGTGTTGCTTTGCTCACGGCAATTGCATCCGCTAACCCATGTAGGGAGCCGCGCATCAACGTTATATCCGCACTTTCTATCGCTACATCAGTCCCAGTCCCAATCGCAAAGCCGACGTTGGCATGAGCAAGGGCCGGTGCGTCATTTATGCCATCACCGGTCATACCCACAATTTCGCCTTCACGTTGAAGCTCAAGTATTTTGTTTGCCTTATCTTCCGGCATCACTTCGGCAACGTAATCTGCAATCCCCGCTTTTCGGGCGACGGCTTTTGCGGTCAGTCGATTATCCCCGGTTAACATCACAACTCGTATCCCGTTATGCTGTAGCCGCTTTATCGCATCTATTGAGTCAGATTTTATTGGGTCAGCGACGGCAATTACGGCAACTAATGTAGAATCAATAGCAAAATACATAGGGGTCTTTGCATCCGCTGCTAACCTCTGCGCTTTGTCGATGTAATGATGAAGCTCGATCCCTTGGTCTATCATCAATTTTTCATTTCCAAATAGCAGGCGTTGAGAATTTAGCATGGCTTCAACCCCCTTCCCCGCAATGGACTGAAAATCAGTAACGGAATGGATCTGCACACCTTGCTCCTTTGCAGATTCAACGATCGCCATGGCAAGTGGATGCTCAGAACCAGACTCAAGGCTAGCCGCCAAAGAAAGCACATCGTTGTGACTATGATCTGAAACTATAACGACATCTGTTACTTTAGGGGCCCCCTCAGTAATAGTGCCTGTTTTATCTAGAACCATAGTGGTTATTTTTGATGCAGATTGCAGCGCTTCGCCGTTTCGGATAAGAACCCCCGCTTCAGCCGCCTTTCCCACACCGACCATCACCGACATCGGTGTGGCCAAACCCAAGGCGCAAGGGCAGGCAATAATCAGTACTGTGGTCGCAGAAACGATTGCAAAAGCTACTTCAGGAGATGGGCCATAATTCAGCCAGGCCAGCGCACTGATCACGGCAATGATCATGACGACCGGTACAAAATAGGCGGAAATCATATCAGCTAATCGACCAATAGGCGGTTTAGAATTTTGTGCGCGTTTTACCATGTTAATAATTTGAGCAAGCGCGGTATCTTTTCCCACGCGCTCTGCTCGAAAGACGATAGAGCCTGATTTGTTTATCGTGCCGGCAACGACCTCATCGTCTTTTCGTTTTTCTATGGGCATGGGTTCACCCGTTAGCATTGATTCATCAATACTTGTCTGGCCCTCGACAACTAAGCCATCAACAGAGATGCGCTCCCCAGGGCGAACCCGGATAAGATCATTTAGCAGAACATCTTCAATCGGAATATCTATATCATGCCCATCACGAATGACGCGAGCTGTTTTGGCTTGTAAACCAATCAGTCGTTTAATTGCCTCGGACGTTTTACCGCGTGCTTTTATCTCAAGCGCTAAGCCTAAATTAATGAGACCAATTATCATGGCTGTTGCTTCAAAATAGACATGCCGCGCCATTTCAGGCACATATCCGGGGAAAAACACAACGACCATAGAGTACAACCAGGCTGTTCCTGTCCCCAATGCAATCAAAGTATCCATGTTCGCGGCGTGATTTTTAAAGGAGTTCCAAGCACCTACATAAAAATGCCGACCAGAAAACACCATAACACCCAATGTCATGATCCCTACAATCAACCACACGATCCGCTCAGTGGTCGTGTTGACGCTCATTTCCCCCGTCACCAAGCCATAAAGCATCAGTGGCACACCCAGAGATAATGCAATGACCATGTCTCGCATTAGTTTTTTATAATATGCCCAGTCCGCCTGTTCCTTTTCTTCAATGGCAGCCTCATCTGAATCCGTATTCGCTAATGTTGCGTTATACCCAGCTTGCTCTACCGCCTTAATCAATGCGTGGGAGGATGAACTGCCCATCACCAACACCGAGCGTTCAGCAAAATTCATCTCAGCATTGGTGACACCCGAGACCTGTTTTAAGGCCGCTTCAATTTTAGTCACACAACTGGCGCAACTTGCACCTTGGATATTGAGTTGTAGCTCACCCGAAGACGCAGAGACTTGCTCAGTATGTGTTTCACTCTCGACCGCCTTACTAGCGGTTGATACTTTTTTGTCACCGCCACAACACGAATGAATTTTCGCATCGTCCGTTTTTGAATTCATGAGCCACTCCCTCTCTAAATAATGTTATGATTTAAGTGATGTGAAACCTTCAATCAAATGGCAAATCGTATCGGCCGTTGGATGCTGATCCGGTGTATTTTCCCATTCTGAGATTGCTTTTCGCATGCGCAGTCTTAGCTCATGCATGTCCTGATACCGCTGTTCAGTTTCTTTCAACCTTTGTTCAATAAGGCGCCGAACCGTCGGGCATGGCGCGTTGGTTTGTGATGACGTGAACAGAATTTCCTTAATATCATTGATAGAGAAACCTAATGAACGCGCGCTTAAAATAAACCGTAGTCGTGTCACATCAGCGGGCCTGTAATACTTGTAACCATTGTGCGATTTACTTGGCACCAAAAAACCAATGCGCGTGTAATACCGTACGCTGTCCGCGCTAATCTCTAGTGCATCTGCAATTTGTTTAACGCGCATTTTAACGCTCCTCTTTTATCAACATAGATATGCGGTTAAGCACGCCTTTAATCCTATGTTCTACTCTCACGTTACTAGGGTAAACCTATGTGTTGCTCACAGGTCAACACCTATTCTTTCAGCAGATCCTTGGAAGCGGCTCATCTTCGAGTTCATTCATGAAACGTCTTCCTCCCATTGGCGTAACAATGGTCACGCGCCCTTTTGATTCGGTGTTTTTTACTATTACACCAATGTGTTCGGCCTGCTCCCCGTTTCGAATGCTCCGCCAGTGTTCTAGCACCTTACCGCTTATGTCAGGGGCAACAACAGCAACAATGCGTCCCTCACACGCTAAAACAAACGGATCAAAGCCTAATATTTCACACACGCTTGCCACTTCAGGTCGCACCGGAATATTATTTTCAATTAACTCGATATCGAAGCCTGTTTCATTAGCAACGTCATGGAGTAATACTGACAACCCTCCACGAGTTGGGTCACGCACAAAACGAACACCTTCCAAATGCTTGATTGGATCAATAAGAGGAACAACGCTTCCACAATCAGACTTTAGCTGACCTTGCAAACCATAGTCCTCGCGAGCAAGCAGGACACACGCACCGTGATCTGGTGAACGGAATGGGTCGTCGCTTGCTTAAACTGATCCGCAATTGCCTCGTCCTCAAACACTCTCACCGTACCAGGCGAACAGCGCATGTAGGCCGCGTCGATGACTATCGTATGATCGGAACTCGCGACCCACTCCAAAAGTTCATAGCTCAGTGTCCCAGCGTCAATGCAAGATACATTTGAATAAGACTTTAGCAGGGGTTGCAGAGCACGAACCGCGTGCACACCGACGCCATCATCTCGCTGCAGTAGATTTCCAACACCAATGATAGCGTAGCGCTTAGCCGCATTTTTAATTTGGTCAATTGTTGGTGTAGTTTCTAGTGATAGCATCGGTATTTTCCTTATTAGCTATGAGGTGCTGGAATTGACCAGCCAATCACAAAGAATAAACAGAGAACGATCACCGATAGACCAAGTAATTTTGTTGACCTAATGCGTTGACCTGTGCTTTGACGCATCACGAGTTTGATCACGATTATTGTTTGGATCAGGTAATAAAGTGCAAACCCTTTTGAAGCGAGATTAATAATTTCAAATACGTTAGATGACCAAACTAATATACCTGCGATGGCGATAACTAAAACGTAGTAAAATTGGGGGGAGATAGGTAAATGGAAAAGCTCTTTTAAGAGGCCTCCGCCACCGATAGTATCGGCTAATGCTGCACTTAACTGACTTGCCGTGGCGGCAACCAGTAATAAAATCGGCAATACCCATATTGCTTGCCCTAGGGTGTAGCTAATCGTTGTTTCGTTTAATTCCGTGATCGGAAAATCCAGGAAAATAGGACACGTTAGACCGATAAAAACAACATAGAGAAAAATAGCGATCCACTGAGCATAACGACTCGCTTTAATGCGCTGTTCTGGCGTATAGTTATTCCCCATAAAACGGGTTGTCTCGAACCCTTGCGTTACCATGAGCATCCCTGCGAGCATGCTAACAGTTTCAAAATGGCTCAATGCCTGTATCGCTTCATGTTGAAACCAAGCACTTTGTACTTGTATGTCGTAGGTTGCCAGCGCTGCGAGCACACCTACTATAATAGCCAACTTTATTGTCACGGCGAATAGCTCAATGGTCTCTAGCCCCCTAGCACCTCGAAGCCAAGCGACCACCATAATGATGACAAGCAACCCACTGGTAAACAGTTTGATGTACGTCGTATCAGAGATAGATAAACGATCAAAAACAAACGCTGCAAACAAACTAATATAAAACGCCACGGAAATGGCATATGCCGCACCAAGCGCCCATTGACTTGCTTTTTCAAGCGTCATAATACTGCTTTGTTGATTGCTAGCTAGCTCAGGTTCTGCGTGGCGTATATTGAAGCGAATAACCGACCCCAGCGCATATGCCAGAATGGACAACAACACTATTCCAAGCAGTGCCCATTTCCCCATTACCGAATGCAGCAGTGGTGCAATGATCAAAAAGCCACTACCAATAATGGAAGCCAACGGTGTGACTGTTGCTCGCCATTGGAAAGATTGTCGTAAGCGAGGCAGACACAATACTATTGCGATCAGCACCGAGGTTGCGAGCGCAATGGAATTTGTGATCACAGTTTGTACCCCTTAATGGTGTTTATACCACCCGGCACGCTTAATATCGTTCCAGGACGTAGATTGATGGCAGGCATAGCATTCCTCAACTTTAGCTTTAGGCTCGCCTGCCACTTTGGCGGAAATCATTTTAAAATGCTGCATATAGTGACTGGGCGGCGCTTCATGACATTGATTGCAATCACGTGATTGACTCGACGGGTGAATAAACTTTGGCAATGACCATTTGTCTGTGCTGTGACACTGCACGCAATCCTCTCCAAATAGACCTAAATGGCGATCATCGTTGCTGTGACATTGCGTACAATTTAATAAGGCTTCTTTATCACTGACCTCAGGGTGCACAAACAAGGGCTCAGGAGTTTGTTTATTCGCTAGTATGTTCTCCAAAAACGCCATGGTGGCAGCGCCCTCGTCAAACGGGACATTTGGGTTGGGGAGCATATTGAAACCAATGTCGACTAACGCTATATGGCTCATGAGCGAAATGTTGGCCGATTCACCTTTGTGCTCTACATGGCAACTTGCACATTCTTTGATGTCGGTATGAAATGCAGTGGGTTGACGCGCAACGATATGCGTATCATTTGCATGACACGCCACACATTTGTCACGCTCAACGCCCTTCACCGGTGTGTGACAACTCAAACAGTCATCCGCGAGAAAGGCATGTGCTTTATTGAGTGAACCGGGTTCAACCATTTTTTCCCATGGAATTTGTGCGCTATCTTCAGGCATATGAATGAAATGACTGACGCCAAAGCCAGCAGCAACTAAGCCAAGAACGATTATTATCCATTTCATCATAACCAGCGCAGTCCAAAGTAAACTTCACTGAAAATGTGAAAAAACAGGACTACATAAAGTGTCATTGAAATCACGATGTGAAATTTTAACCAACGAGCAAACCACACCTTCGCGGTGTCATGAATGAGAATGCTGTACTCAACATCGGAAATTGTATCAATGATAGAAAGAACCTGGCTTTCTTGTTTGAACAATTTACTTTGTGCTGAAGTAGGCACATTTAACGTGATGTAAGGAATATGTCGTGCGGATGTTTGGGCAAACGTCGAATATCTGTCATCACAGACTGCGTCTTTCAACGCCTGTTTTGCGTTAGAAAGCGCAACGTGGAGTTCATTTACTTGGCGCTTTTTCTCTTTCACATTCGATGAAATAAGACCGAGTACATATCGACCCACAAACCCACTGATCACAACGACCATCATAAAGATAACAAGCGAAACTCCGGTAGCACTATCAAAACGATGGGCACTATGGATCAGCGCTAGAATAGGCCCCAGCACACCAGCATAGATATGTATACGCAGGAGCGTTGGCATAGCGATGTGCTTCGTCACGACTTTCTTAAGTGATTTGTTACGCTTAATGGTCATGTATACCAATGGGATAAGCATTAATACCGAAGCGCTTAAACCCACGCCAAATCCAATAAAACTGCCTGGGAATGCTGGGTCTCTATGCCATAAAAAACCGAGCCATAGCAGGATCATTAGGACAACCAAGCTGCTTACAATTGTGCGCTCTTGAGAATTCATTAAGCCTCAACCTCCACATCAGATTTAGGGATAGCTTGGCACGCCAGAATATACCCACTGAGCTTATCTTCAGGCTCCAGCCCATCATCAACCTCCATATCGACGTCACCACGTAGCAGTTTCACCTTACAACTCCCGCACGAACCCGCTCTGCATGAATTCTCTATATCTACATCGAGTCCATCAGCGACGTCTAATACGGTCTCATCCGGACCCGCGTGGGCTTCGACGTCTGAAAGACTAAACCGTACTTGTCTGTTGTCGCCTGCGTTGGTGTTAGTGGCTAATTGAGGTTTAACGGGAGCGGGCTCTGGTTTAGCAGCCCCAAACGCTTCGGTTTTAATATGCGTGTTAGGCATACCCAATTCGGCTAGCATTTTTTTCGTAGCATCCATCATTGCAGGAGGCCCACAAATATGCGCAGTTTTTGAGGCAATATCTGGCACAAATTCGTTTATCATTGCGGATGAAAAGCGGCCTTGGGGCCCCATCCAGGATGTACCCTCTGCTTGAGTCGTACTGACCAGTACTTTTAACCGAGGATGACGTGCTTGCAGATATTTTAATTCCTGTTCAAAAATAAAGTCGTTGGACGTTCGCGTACAAAACAGAAAATAAATATCACCGTCCCAGCACGTCGTCGTCAAGTAGCGGACAGCGCTCATCATCGGTGTGATCCCCACTCCCCCAGAAATCAACACCACGCTGTTTGAACCATGACCATTGAAATAAAATTTACCGCCGGGGGCTTTAATTGAAAGCGTATTTCCTACCTCAACCGCGTCATGCATATAACGAGAAACCACACCGAACTCCTCTCGCTTTATCGTAACTTCAAAGTAATACTGTTCAGTGGGCGATGATGCAATGGTGTATGAGCGCTTAACTGGCTTTTCAAAACCATCGATGTTCAGTGTGAACGTGACAAATTGACCTGGTTCGAAATCAAATGGAATGGTTTGTCCATCTGGGCTGGCTAGACGTAACGTTTTAACATCATGGGTTTCATTAAAAATCGCGGTTACTACCATACCGCCACTAAACGTGCCCTTGCGCGATGAGGCAGTGGATGACAATGCTGGCTCGCTACTTTGCGCAGGTGCCGAAGCATGCTGCTGGGCAGCCGGATTAGATTCGACAACAGAGGAAACTTTTGTCGTTGGCGCAGATGTGCTTGCGGTGTCAGTAGACTTAAGCTCTTCGAGCAGCGCGGCAGCTCTGCGCATCTTAAATCCATACACATACACCATAACAATTGTAAATATGAGTAAAACGAGCATCACTGCGCTGTGAAACGGTGTCATACCAAATAGGGTTGAAGTACCTTTTTCCGGCGCACTGGGAAGCAAATTCATTTGTGACTTGAACCAGGTTAATGCCACTCTTCGTGGTTCTTGCCCGTCTTGTATGGCACGTTTCGCAGCAAGACCACTGTCAAAATGGGCTATACCCTCTTTAACTGTTTCAACAGCCATTTGCATTTGGGAATAGTCATCAGTGGCAGCTGCGCGGGCAAGCCAATCAAAACCTGTAGCAAGTTGCTCACTTCCTTGTTGCATTCTTGCGGTTGCTTTAATCAGAACAGTCTCTCTTTGTTCGGGTGTAGCTGAATGCATGCGCATTAGCGTGGGATAGAGATCTTTAGGTTTGGGTGCACCCATTTTCTCCATCATTTTATCCATGCCTTTTGCCATACCGGATCCCATCATGGCGTCAGCATTGCCCAGCGGTCCTTTACCTTGTGTAGCAGTCGGCAAAACATCCGTATTAGCGTTGACAGTGGGATCATTGGTAGCTTCAGGATGGTGGCTCGCATGCTCACTATCCTCTGGCTGTTGCTGTGCGTAACTGCTCGTCGTTGCGAATAACAGCATAACGTTCAAAATGACGGCGTAACGCAGAAAAAATGATGTGTGTGGCCACCACATGCTCATAACTCACCTGTTTGTTCGGCCATCCACAGGCTATTTATCTTAGCGATCTGAGAGGGCGTTAATACTGATACCGCTTTCCCTACCGATGTAATAAACTGCAACCGCAAGGCGCTGTTTGTGGCTTCTATTTCAGCAATGGTGTCTTTGATATTGTCGTATTGAGGTAGCCCCTGAGCGGTCAATTCCCACAACGATGCTTCTAACGCACTTCGCTGCAGCGTAAAGCTTTGTTGAGTAGACTCCCATTCAGTTCGGATCGTGAGAAGCGTTTGGTACTGACCATCGGTCAATTCGAGTGTCTCTTTGTGGTTTAAGAAAAAAGCTTGCTCTCCAACGTGGTATAAATGCAGCGCTCCACTGACACCGGGTAAGCTTTCATTTAATGGAGAACCAGATATCTGTGTTTTATTTTGTTCAGGTGGTGTACCCATCATTGAGCTGTTTTTCATCATCATTTTGCACATCATTCCCATGCACGATTTCCCGCGCATTGGCATCATGCCTTTATTCTTACTCTTTCCCATTTTCATTGTGTTTGTTGCTGAAAGTGGCATTGATGATGTATTGAGTGAAACACTGGTATCACTCGGATTTACACTCTCATTGCTTTTTGGCTGGGTCGCTAATGAATTGTCTAACGAGCGCAAAGCGGTTTGGATTTTAGCGAAGTCATCAACGTTTAACTCAGGCTGAGTTTCTTTAGTTTCTGATGAATTGTTTTTTTTGTCTGGCTCAGTACTTTGTGGTACTGCTGAGCACGCGGTTGTGAATAAGACACTCACTAATACCAGCGTCACAATAACCGCTATACGGTAGGGTTGGTGATAAACTCTATTATTCACAACGGCATACTCCTAATTAAAATATTAATCAAAAACCACGGTCAAACTCGACCATGTCATAACGCGTAATTTCGCCATCCAGCACAATAGCTTCCGCGAAGTGCTTATCCTTAGTTTTTCCAAGACGAATTTTCCCAACGAACTCTCGTGAATAGCTGTTTTCACCTTCTGAGATTGCTGTAGGGTCGTAGACAGTTCTATAGACATTAAAAACTTGATGTTCCTTCAAACCATCCGTATCAGATACACATACCACTGCTTGCTTATCATCGACTGTAACAACTTGCCCACTCATGATGTAGTCGTGATAAACCTGGCTTGCGCATCCTCCGAGGAGTCCAACTGACAAGACTACAATTGAAAAAAACTTAATTAATTTATTCATGTAAAATTCCTGTGATTATTGAAATAAGCGAGACAGCAGGTCACCTCCTGCCTCGTAACGTGGTGATTAGCTCTATTTGTGTTTATGTATTGGTTTAGACTTTTCAGCGGTGTGCCCCATCATTTGGCTCATCATGTCTTCCATCATCGACATACGCTGTTCCATCATTTTCATTTTGTCTTCGGTGGACATATCAGTGTGTTTGTGTTTCATTCCTTTTCCCGCTTTCATCCCCATCGAGTCGCTTCCTTCCATCATGCCCATCATGTCTTGCATCTTTTGGGCATGCTCATGCAACATGGCTTCGCGCTTCTCCGGATCCGATTCACTCTTAACGGCATCCAATACTGCGCGCATTTCTTCCATATGCGTCTGCATCTTTTGCATCATCTGACCATCCATCATCGGCATATCAGATTTGTCAGTCTGTTGATATGCAAAAGAAGTCGCTATTGGCGCAACGACTAAAGCACTGGCCAGTAATAGTGAAGTAAGCTTTTTCATAAGATTGTTTCCTTTGATTATGCTCAGTTGAGCGTTTTAGGTTTAAAGTTTACGTCTTGTCACCTTAATCTAATGTCTTAGACTCAGGTCAATAGGCTATATGGACGATAAAAACTCAGCTAAAGCTTCAAGCTCATCATCTGTAATCGGCATTTGCGGCATTGCGGACGACGAGTTATTAAATTGAGGCTCCTTAACTTTGCGCAAAAAGAATGCCCTGCCGTTTTCGCTAATAACATTATCCAGCGATGGACCGAGTGTTCCGCCTGCGCCTTGCACTTGATGACACCCCTGACAACCATATCGAGTGAGTACGTCACGTGGATTGACTGTTAATGATTTAGCCAGAGTCACCTCTACCGGTTGAGCAGGACTAGAAGCTATTTCCATGAATTCAAGAATGGCTTATACTTCGCTGCCGGTTAAATGCGCTTTTTCGCGCATGTGTGGCATGATCACTCTCCACTCACTGATAGAAAACTCACGCACAGGCCTACTGTTATGACAACGCGCACAGTTGTTATTAATTAACTCTGCGCCAGAAAGTGTGGTTTCATCGTCTGCCAAGTTCGGTAACGAAATAAATGTGATTAGTGCACATATAATTAATTTCTTGTTCATGATATCCCCTAGAATCCATAGCTGAATTGCACAGCAAACCGTGTATCATCAGGGCCTTCAACTACGTCTGTATCTTCATAGCCCACCTTAATAACTGAACGAGGGTCCAACCAATAGTTGACACCTACCATCCAGCGCTCCGCTTCTTCAATTTTATTGGTTTCAGCATATTCAAGGACCAATTCAGTACTACCTAGGGATTGAAAAGCATGCCCAACGAAGAAAGTACCTTGTAAAAACCATCCATTGCGTGAAAATGAGTCAATAGTTTGCTCATGATCTCGCTCAACAAATGAGTCCGTTTCAGTTTTAATATACTCGCCTCTGATGATGGCGTGAGTACTAATAAAGTTGATATCAAACCCATTGGCTGTGATATCTAGTTGTCCTTGTTCGTCGTAGGCACCTTAATAAAATGTTTATGTATTTAATCGTAGTGATTTCATTTCAACTGTAGTTGATTCAGATCAAAGCATCACAACGAATCGATTACGGTTTGATTACATTTCTGTAATCAAATCATTAACTTTATTTATCCATTCAAGGACTTTACTTATGCTGAAGCTATCAAACATATAAGTGAGCTTTCACTCTTCTACGAAATAGGCTTTTAAGATGTTGTATCAACAGACAGCACTAATATCAGGCGCTAGCTCTGGTATAGGACTTGCGCTTACAAAAGAGCTTCTACTCTCCTACCCTTTTATCCAGATCGTAGCACTTTGTAGAAATCCAGAAACTTTACAACAGCTTAAAAGGTCTTATGGGGATAGGGTCAGAATCGAGTGTATCGATTTCACTAATAGGGATTGTATTAAAAGCCTTCAAAACGTTGTCAATCAGCATACTCACTTTAGCTACCTGATCCATTGCGCAGGTGTTGTCATGCCATTTGGAGATATTAGCAACGTCGCCCCTGATGAGTGGGAGGCAACCCAATGGATAAATGTCGAAGTACCTCGCCTTTTAACGCAGATATGCTTAAAAAAATTTAGTCATAGCCGCGTGATGTTTTTAACCAGTGATTTGCCAGTACAACCCGTTGCTGGCGCCTCAGCTTATTGTGTGAGCAAAGCATCATTAAATATGCTGTGCCAGTGTTTTCAACTTGAAGTCGATAACGATATTGCTGTTTTTACAACTGTGGCTCCTGGAAACGTCGACACCAAAATGCAGGAAACGATAAGGCAAGCTTCAAATCACGCGTTGCCTGCATCGGAGTTAATGCGCAGTATGTATTCAGCAAACAAGCTTTTACCTCCCCGATTAGTTGCACAATATCTGCGACAATTGCTGAGCGATATCACGCCAAACACTTTTGGTAGTCGAAGTTGGAATCTACTTGAGAGTATTGTTGAAGTTTCACCTGCAAAAAAGACAAAAACAGATTCAATCACGCGGGCTACTGAAACAAGTTTGGTAGAACTGGCAAGTCTTGTTGACGGCGCATTCTGGTCACCGGGTAGTGCAGAATATGAAGAAAACAGGAAAGTATTCAATCAAGGTGTTTCGCGTTTTCCGTTAGTAATTATTCAACCTAAAACAAAGACCGATATTATACACATTGTCAGATGTGCAAAGCAGTTGCGCTTATCTATTACAATTAAGGGTCAAGGGCATGGTGTAAGTGGCATGTCGGTCCTTAACAATGCAATTGTAATTGATATGTCGATGTTTAAAACAACTGTACTGAATGTTGATAAGAGCTCAGTAAACGTCGGCGCAGGCGTCAAAAATAGTGAATTGGACCATTTTCTAGCGCAACACAACAAAGTAGTTCCTTTGGGTACCTGTCCCGATGTTGGTGTTGTCGGCGCAACATTGGGAGGGGGGATCGGTTTTTTGTCCAGAAAGCTTGGTTTGAGTTGCGACAATGTGCTCGCGTTTGGATTGATAACTGCTGACGGTAAAGTAAGACAAGTGACCGAATCCCAACATCCGGATTTGTTTTGGGCATTAAAAGGGTGTGGCCATGGTCAATTTGGCGTTGTGACCGATGTCACGTTTAAATTAAATGATGCCCCCCAAAATATTGATGGCCGAATACTCGAGTGGCCATTATGTCACGCACGATCTATTCTTAGGCAATATAGCAAAACAGTGCTCAGTGATAACAGATCGGTTTTTCTATATGCATATCTCTCGCGATCGATGCACGATAAAGCACGAATTTCGATAATGGGGTTTAGTGAGGACTGGGTGCACGGTTTGGATTCTGTAGCCAAATGGCAAGACGGTGCCACATTGTTAAGTAGGCGGTCGCAATACGTTGAATGCCAATCCAATGACTACGATAGTGATCTGAGTTTGTATTGGCGAAATGGCATAATTGAAGGCGAGCTATCAGACGAATTCATTGAAACACTTTTATCGTGTTACCGAGCTTGTCCGGTAAATTCAGGTGGATTTATGCTAGACCCGCTTTGTGGCGCTATTCAGGATGTAAACGCTGACGATTCGGCATTTATTCACCGCAACGCTTCTTTCGTCTGTAGTATCACAGGGATCACTCAAGCTGAATGTGACGATACTGAAGTTATCGATTGGGTGAATAAATCTTTCGATTTGCTATTACCGTTTTTTAATGGTCATTCTTACCAAAATTATGACATGGGGAATGGGTCGCCACTTGCTCTTTACTACGGCCAACACACAGCTCGTTTGAAATTATTAAAACAACAATACGATCCTACTGGTCTGTTTATGAGCTCTCTTCTGCGCCCTGACTAAAAGTTTTTTAGTCATTGCTGTGACGATTTCGATATTGTGAACGTATGTTCTACCCATATTGAATTGGCATTGTGGTTACTTGTAACAAGGAAATAATTTATGAAAAGATGGATATGTTTGTTTCTTGTGATGTCATCATCGCTCGCACATCCAAATGATCGTGAGCATGGCGATTTTTACAGAGGATTAACTGGTCTTAAAGTACAAATTGATGACGCGTATTAGAAAATTTCAGAGGCTTCTGACGCAGAGTTACGTGAGTTGAGTGCTCAAGAGTTAGAGCAGGTAAAGCAGTCGTTGCAGGTTCTCAACATGCAAGACATTCGAATGCAATTGCAACCTCATTTAAATCAACTGCACAAATCAACTAAATCTGAAACACTACTCGCGTCTAGAGATTTCACAAATGAAACCAGTCGAAACCTTGCAACAATGGCGCTGGCACTTATTTCGCTGTTGGTCGCCATGATTTCAGCGGCAATTGCTTGGATGAACCATGTTCAAAGTTCGCGAACGAAGGCAGTTAAAGATGAAGCTGAGAGCGACTTAGTTGCCTTGAGAGAAGCAACGGATCGTGAACTGATCGAACTACAAATGAACACGCAGCGGCAAATTAATTCACTGACTGAGAGGCACGAAAACGATATTGTTCGCCTCACTCAAGATCATAAGGAAGAAGTAAGGCGTCTTGAGCAATTAAATTTAGACAAGGTTCAACATGCAGAAACAGCATTTGAAAATCTAATGGGAGAAACAGAAACACAAAATGGGCTGATATTTAAAAATCTAGCGGTCTCCATATATCTTCGCCGGTTCTTAGTGGAAGATGGTTACGATCGGTTTTTTAACGACTTAACGCTTATTTCAATTGATGAAACAGCAACGGTTCGGTGTGATCCAAGCATATTAAGAGAAGTGATTTCAATTCAAGAGCACGCAATTTCACGGTTTGAAAAAGTCAAAAACAAGCTAGAAGATGCTAAAATGCTGTATTACGAAGCATTACTAGATCTTGCGTTTTATGAGGCTGAAATGTCGCGGTTTGGTATATTGAATGTCGATGCAACACAACGGATCAATGAAAACCTTGTTGCTTTTGAGCAGAATGTACTCTTTTGGTTAAACGAAGAACGAAGCGAATACAAAACACCAGAGCGGTTACCGCGTTTCATTTTTCGCGTAATCTGCATGGTAGACAGCTTGGTTTTTATCAGGGGATGTTTGAAACTTCACGAAATATCTGAAGAAAAACCCGCTAAAGACGAAATGTTATCACAAGTGTCTGCATTGCTAGTAGAAAACGATATGGCTACTGTAAGACAAATAACTGACGTAATAGATTCAAATGAATGTAGCTCTTTGTGGTCAAAATACACCAACTTCAAAGAAGAACGGCCAAAACTGTTCGAGTATTAACGGTAGTCTGGGTTTGTTGGCACTAAAAGCACAATCTTCTCCGAATTAGTCTTGCGTTGCTGTAAACACATTAGCGTTGATAACAAGATTATATCGACACATGCATTTGCGCGCAAGCGCATATGCGTGTATTAAGCATTGCTCTGCTGCCTTGACTCTCCCCCCCCCAAAAAAAATGTGCACATCTCATCGTAATCTTATGTCTGCAGCAGCATAGCGGATATTAGTTACTGAAGGTGATTAATGGCAAAGTAAAAGAAGGTGTATAGTTACACCGATGAGCTCAACCAATAGATAGTACCAAACAGCGCAAAAAAGATAGGTTGATGCAATATGTAAACCACTAAACTATGCCGTCCGAGAAGAGTCAACTTATTCGGAATATTCCATTTTGCAACAGGATCAAATCCGCTTTTCAAAACGTGCCCTATCGCAATACCAAACAATACCACACCTATCCATGGAAAAATCGCAACGTAATCGTTTGGAGAATGAGGTAGTGACAAACTGATCAGATTAAATGGCCATTTACTGGATACGAGGCCACTGTTAAACAACGTGACCGCAACAAAACCCAACAACAGCGACAATATGGGTTTTCGAATCAACGGAACACACAAAACACTTGCTACTACAATAAAATGCAATACGCCAAAGAATATCCAGTTTGCATTAAAAAAATAATACGTAAAAAGCGATATTACCGCGGCCCAGAACGCTATGGAAAACAGCCGCAGTAAAAACATTTTTAGATTAAATTTTCGAAAATTCCCGAGCACGAGCGACGCGCCTACACTCACAAAGAAGAGCGTCAATATTACATACCGAAACTCCCTCCACCCTTTTCCATTGGGGACATTCCAATCAACCCAACCAAAAAAACGAAGATCGTAAGCAAAATGGAATACAACCATCAATACAATGGCTAACGTTCGTATTGCATCCAATGTGATATTGCGATTTTGCACGGAATTCAACGTTGTTAATGGTGCTTATGTGGCTTGTTATCACGGGTGGATGAATGCGAATGAATGACCTTCCATCCTTCATCAGTTCGGCGAAACAAATAGGTTTGAAATCCTTTTTTATCAAAAACTGCGCCGGTTTTGCGCACTTCTCCTGAAACATTTACTGTCGTAATTGCCCAAGCGAAGTCTCCTTCAACGTTTGTTTCGATATCTAGAATATCAATGGTCAATCGTTTCAATACCTCTTTTTCCGGCTCTACATGATTTTTGACCAAATCCTCTAAACCTTTATTCTGACCGCCTGACTCAATGTAACGCGCACCTACCTGGCCAAGATAGTGTTGATAGAACGGCATACCGTTACCAGACTCCCACCCCTTTTCAATATCTTGGATCATTTCTAGTATCTCTGTTTCGTCGTTCGTTTGCTCAGACGCATAAATGTATGGTGATGTGGCCAAAAAAATAACAACGCAGCTTGCATAGAAAAGTTTCATTATTGTGACCTTTTTATTTTAGTTTGGTGGGGAGTTAGTGAGACCAATGAATATGACTGATTTTCCACTGTCCATTGATCAGCGTTAAAAAGAGCGTTTCATTGCCTGTCCTATCAATATCTCGACCTTTATAGTTTCCAGAAGTGTGACTTCTTGAAATGGAGACAGCTGTATTACCATGCACACGAACATGATGCTCAATCGTCTTCGTGGTTACGGCAGATGAAAATTGCATGTCTGCTTGCAAATGATGTGCACGATATTCGTCGGCACTGCGCTCAATTCTGCCACCTTCCAAAATAAGGACATTATCGGCAAGTAAGCTCATGACTGTCTCTGCATTAGCGTCGGAGAGTGCTTTGTGGAATTGTTTTGCTATTATTCCTGCGTCGGAGTCTAGCCCTGAGAACATAGGACTATTGCTGGTGTCGTTATGCGATTTATCATGAGCATTAACACTGTTAGTTAATAGCAAAGGAAAGAGTATGATTGACAACAAGTAGATTTTTTTCATTTTGTGTTTCTTCAATAATTGGGGCCTACGGCGGTACTTAACACCACCGTCACCATTAAAATAGATATCCCTATACAAAGTTCGATTTGGATTGATTTTTGAAGCGTTCGAGGACTGGTTATGCCGGTTAAAAGCTGAGGAGCCAATCGCAGTTTGTGTAACAACGCGATCAGAAAGATGGCACCAACAAACAACAGCTTAACAAGCAATACAAAGCCGTAGTTTGTGTCAAGCAAACTGCTAACAGAACGCACAAGTTGCCAAGCCAGTAGTAAACCAGCAATAATTAACCCCCCAATGGGGTATACAGCCGATTTCCCAAATTTTGTCATGACGAGGTGCAAATTGGGGTTAGAAAGCGCTACGCACGTCCTTGAAAGAGGCCAGAGTGAACCCACCCACGCGAGCGCAATAACGGCATGAGCAGCCAGGATAAACTTGAAACTAGGTTGTAACTGTTGAGTATGCCCAGTTAATGTAAATGTATACCCAAATCCTGCCAACGCAATAACAATGAAAATTCCAAGAGAGTGATTTGAAATAAAAGCATTTTTTCTAATTGAATGACCTAAATAGGTTAAATATAGTAGCGCACTTGCGAACAGCACTAGTCGACTTTTTGCAACATCTCCGAGCGTTGAATGCGCGACCATCTCTCGCATAACGGGGTCAAACATACCAGCGTATCCAGATTGAGCGAGCTGCCCAACCTGAAACAAAAAGTCAAAAGCACTAAAAATGATGCCAATGACCGCAAACAAACGCATGTGCCTTGTTACCGTTGTTTGTAAGCTTGCGGGTAGAGTAAATTTGGTGTCAGTATCAGTATTGGTAATGCACAAAATCCAACCACCACCAAGCAGCGCTGATACGCCGAGATAAACACCAAACTTTGAAATCAACAACCCCAACTGCCAAATGTCCATAGCGTCCTCTAATGGTTGCCGTGCGTGCTGTCGTGCTTTTTATCGTTATGTTTCATCATTGAAGCATGCACCATAAAACTAAAAGCCCCTTCCATTTTGTGACCGTCCTGACCTAGCAACATCCAATTGACAGTGTATGTATCTACTGGTAATCCGGGTAATTCGTAACTAAAGGCACTAGCGAGTTCCGTACTTGGCTTAAACTCAAACGGAATGGTTTCCCCACTTTTTGATTGCAACGTTACTCTAGCCAACCTTACAGGCTTGGTAAAAACCAATGATAGTTCAGGTGGAGATGACATCAACATCGCATTATCCTTAGGTGTAGATGTCTTAAGTGTTGTGTGAGCAAAAGTAGAAAAACTTAAGGCTACCATGAGCATTGAAAAGATTAGTTTCATTTGAAGTCTCCTTAGACTTGATGGGTTATAGATGACACAAATGCTTCAATATTGATGGCATTTGGGTCAATGGTATTGTCGATCAGCAAGCCTGTGACGTCTTTCATCATCGCGCTGGGCCCAGGTAAAAAAATGTTCACCCTGAATGTAGTAGATATCAAACCAGACCATGTAAAGGCCGCTTAACGACCAAAACAACACCTGCCCGCCGACTAGCAGCATAAGCCAACGATGTGAACGGCGAACAGGTCCTTTCATTACGCAACGACAGCCAAGTATTTAAGCTGTTGTTTGCGCCATATTAAATAAATGGCAGGCAGTATGAGTAGTGTCAGAATAATCGCACTAACCATTCCTCCCACCATCGGCGCGGCAATCCGACTCATGACTTCGGACCCCGTACCAGAGCCATATAAAACCGGCAGCAATCCAAAGATGATAGTGGCCGTTGTCATCATGACGGGACGAACACGCAATCCTGCACCGTGCAGTACTGCCTCGGTCAACATCTCGGCGCTCGGTAAGGTACCCCCTTCTTTGCATCTATCCATCAGTGCCTGATATTCATGATTGAGATATACAAGCATAATGACTCCTATTTCTACAGCGACACCGGCCAAGGCAATGAAACCTACGCCTACGGCCACGGAGAAATTAAAGCCTTCGATGTACATAAGCCATATGCTGCCAACCATCGACAATGGCAACGTCCCCATAATAATCGCCACTTCAATGAAGTTTCGGAAGTTGAGGTACAATAGAATAACGATTATAGCGAGCGTCAAAGGCACAACGTAAGTGAGCTTCTCCTTTGCCCTTAACATATACTCGTATTGGCCAGACCAATTAATTGAATAGCCGGCGGGTAAAACGAGTTGTTCAGCAACAACTTGCTGCGCGGTAGCCACATACGTGCCTATGTCTACACCATCGATATCAACATACACCCATCCATTGAGCCGCGCGTTTTCACTCTTGATACCCGGTGGTCCGTCTTCGATGTAGACGTCAGCAACATCAGCTAAGGCTATACGTTTTCCTTGTGGTGTCACTACAGGTAACAAAGAAAGCGACTCTGGAGAGCTTCGGTATGACTGCGGATAACGAATATTTACTGGATAGCGCTCCAGCCCTTCTACACTCTGTGTTACGTTAACACCGCCAATTGCACTAGAGACAATTTGCTGAACATCAGCGATATTGAGCCCATATCGGGCGGCTTTTTCGCGATCAATGTCGACTTTCAAGTAGCGACCGCCAGCGACGCGTTCAGAATACACTGAAGCCGTGCCATCGACGTCAGTTAATATTGACTCAATTTGTTGGCCGATTTTTTGAATTTCCATTAGATCGGGACCACCAATTTTAATCCCAACAGGGGTTTTAATTCCTGTGGCAAGCATGTCAATTCGGGTTTTTATTGGCATCACCCATGCGTTGGTTAAGCCCGGTAAATTGACCACTGCATCAAACTCTTTAATAAGGTCCTGCGTGGTCATCCCTTCTCGCCATTGTTCTTTGGGTTTCAATTGAATGAATGTCTCAATCATGGTCAGTGGCGCGGGGTCCGTCGCCGTATCCGCCCGCCCTACTTTGCCAAATACCGTTTCTACTTCTGGCACGGTTTTTATTAATTTGTTGGTCTGTTGAAGAAGCTCTCGTGCCTTCCCGATTGATATGCCGGCATAGGTGGTTGGCATATACATCAAATCGCCTTCGTCAAGCGGGGGAATAAATTCACTACCAATTTTATCAATTGGCCAAAGCCCGATAGCCAAGACAATCAATGCTGCGACCATCGTTGACTTTGGAAAGCGCAAAACTGTCTTGAGCGTCGGTATGTATAAAAACGTTAAAAACTTGTTGACTGGGTTTTTGTGTTCAGGCAAAACCTTTCCACGTACAAAATACCCCATTAAGACTGGGACCAGTGTAATCGCAAGTGCCGCTGATGCAGCCATTGCATATGTTTTCGTATAAGCAAGAGGGGAAAACATCCTCCCTTCCTGGGCCTCAAGCGTAAAAACAGGTACAAAACTAACCGTAATGATCAACAAACTGAAAAATAACGCAGGTCCAACTTCGACCGCAGAATCGATAACAACCTGCCAGCGATTTTCCTTGGTAAGAGGCGTCTTTTCCATGTGTTTGTGCATATTTTCAATCATAACGATCGCACCATCACTCATGGCGCCAATGGCAATAGCAATGCCGCCCAACGACATGATATTGGCATTGATACCTTGCATATACATAACGATTAGCGCGGTAATGATCCCAACAGGAATACTGATGATAGCGACGAGTGACGACCGAACATGAAAAAGAAAGGCGACACATACCAAAGCGACTACGATAAACTCTTCTAATAGTTTTGAAGCTAGGTTATCAACGGCCCTTTCAATTAATGCGGAACGGTCATAAACAGTGACCACCTCAACGCCATCAGGTAGTCCTTTTTTTAAGTCCTCTAGTTTTGCTTTGACGCCATCTATCGTTTTTTGAGCATTCTCGCCAAAACGCATCACGACAATACCGCCGACTGTTTCCCCTTCGCCGTTTAGCTCTGCTATACCGCGGCGCATTTGTGGACCGATATCTACAGTGGCAATATCCCTTATTAAAAGCGGTGTGCCATTGTCATTGACGCCAAGAGGAATAGTTTCGATATCCTTCTTATCAGAAATATACCCCGTAGCACGAACCATGTACTCAGCTTCTGCAAGCTCCACTACAGAGGCCCCAACTTCTTGATTCCCTCGCTTTATTGCCATCTGAATATGAGAAAGCGGTATACCGTAAGCGCGGAGTTTTTCAGGATCTACTTTCACTTGATACTGTTTCACCATACCCCCTAGCGCCGAGACTTCGGACACGCCAGGCACAGTTTGGAGCTCAAATTTCAAGAACCAGTCTTGCAAACTGCGTAATTGAGAAATATCGTGTTGGCCGGTTCTGTCGACCAATGCATACAGATAAACCCAACCAACGCCTGTGGCATCTGGACCTAATTGCGGCCTGGCGTTTTCAGGTAGATTGGGGGCAACTTGCGATAAATATTCAAGCACCCTGCTTCTTGCCCAATATAAGTCGGTATCATCATCAAAAATGATATAAACGTAGGAGTCACCGAAAAACGAATAACCTCGAACCGTTTGTGCACCCGGTACGGAAAGCATGGCGGTCGTTAGCGGGTACGTTACCTGATCTTCTACAACTTGTGGCGCTTGACCAGGATAACTCGTTTTGATTATCACTTGGACATCGGATAAATCTGGGATCGCATCTACTGGCGTATTTTTCATTGTAACTAAACCGCCACCGACTATGATGATGGTTGCGAGTAAAACAAAGAAGCGGTTTGAGACCGACCAACGTATGACTGCTTCTATCATTCGTGCGCTCCTTCATGTTGGCTGTTATCCATCGTTCCTTTATCAGATGCTTGTATATGTACTGTGGTAATAACGTACGCACCGTCTTGGGTTTTGGTAATTTCGATGTGCAGTCGCATACCAGCGGTAATGTCAGATAAATCAACCTCATTAGCGACGTTAAAATCCATTGTCATTGCAGGCCAATCCCACGCCTCAATAGGGTCATGTTCAAGGCTTAACTGGTTGCTAGCACTCATCACTGCATTGACCGTTGCTTGAGTCCACACAGCGTCGACAGCGGTACTTGTTTCACTACTTGCCTCTTCAACAACATGAATGGTAGAAACAAGATATTCGCCACTTGAGGATTTTGAAATTTCAATATGCGCAAGCGTTCCAGAGGCCAAATCAGACAAGGTAATGTTATCTGCCACGTTAAAATCCATCGTCATCGCGGGCCAATCCCACTCTTTTATAGCGGGATGATCGACATTTATCATTCGATGCCCATCCATTACAGAATTAATCTTGACTTCAGTCCAAACGCTTTCAGACATAGTCGCCTGTGTACTTTGTGCTGAATCGATAATGTGCACGGTTGTCACCACATATTGACCATCAGTTTGCTTACTGATCTCGATATGTGCCGATGAACCACCTTTGACCGTTGCTAAATTGATATGCTCCGCTACCACAAAATCCATGGTCATCGGCGGCCAATCCCATTCTGGAATTGGACCATGTTTTGCAGTTATCATGTTGTGAGAAGGCATCACGTCTGTGATCATCACCTCTGTGAAGACCGATGTTGGACTTTCTTCAGGGGGTTCCATTCGCTTAAAGTCAGAGCTAATACTGCTCTCTGAATCAAGCATAAATTGAGCGGAGGTGACAATGCTGTCACCATCGATCAGTCCTTCAAGTACTTCTGTAAACTCGTCAACCACTCGCCCAATTTTGATTGCAACTGATTTAAATTTTCCATCTCCCAATGCCAATACAACGCGATTTTGATTGCCTGTTCGAATAACCGCTTCGGTTGGCACGATCAAGTTGGTCGAATCCATATCAGAGTGGATAGTCACTTGAGCGAACATGTTCGGCTTTAACGTATAATCTTGATTAGCAAAGCGAAGACGCACACGCAGTGTGCGGGTACTCTGTTCAAGGGTTGGGTAGACGTAGTCTACAACGCCTTTCCACGTCTTTCCGGGGAGGAAATCTAATTTCATAGTAACAGGCAGCCCTTCCACTATTTGGGCGGTTTGTCGCTCAAATACCTCTGCATCAACCCAAACCTCATCCAATGCACCAATCGACATGACTGTAACGCCAGGTTTTATAAAAAAACCTTCTCGAATGTTTAAATTATCTACGAATCCGGTTTGGGGTGCGGAAAAGGTAACGGTTTGCTGAACATTTTTTGTTTTTGTTAACGTCTCCACGACGTCTTCAGGCACTTGCAATGCATTTAAGCGAGAACGAGCAGCTACGATCAGATCTTTGTTGTTTCTGCGCATAGCAAGCAGCAATTCTTCTTGTGCATTCACTAACTCAGGCGAGTATAGAGAGTAAAGTGGTTCCCCTTTTTTAACATATTCTCCTGATGCTTTTACATGCAGTGTTTCTATCCAGCCTTCAACGCGAGGATGCACATGGATTAATGTTTCTTCGTTGTATTGAACGTACCCGACAGTTCTAATAGGGACATGCAGCGCGCGGCGCTGCACTTTCGCAGTTCGAACACCAAGGTTGTTCTCCACATTTGGCGCTATAGTAATTGTTCCTGAGCCCGCATCACCACTTGAACTTTCTTCGTAGACAGGAATGAGATCCATGCCCATCGGAGACTTTCCTGGTTCGTCTCTGCGGTAATTTGGGTCCATCGGCGCTACCCAATACAACGGTTGCTTCTCTTCGTTTTGCTCATTATTCGCGGTGGATGATGAAGATGGTATCAGAAACGTGAATGCCAACGCAGTCATAATACCGCCTGCTACCCCGCCTATGACGAGTGCTTTAATTGTGCTCATTGTTGTTCTCCGATTTGAGACAAAGGAATACCTGCGTTGGTATCAAAGTAATAGTTGAGTTGAATTTTTGTTTTGACCAAATCCACACTGATATCCAGTGCGTCAATTCTGGCATTAAGATCCGCAATACGAGCACGCACTACCTCAGCAAAGTCTCCTTCGTCGTTGGTATAAGCATTGAGCGATGCCTCAGCTTGCTCTTGCATTTGCTCTAACAATTCGAGTTCGTACAGCGCTTGTCGCTCCATTAATCGCTCATTTTCCGCATATAAAGACTGGATGTATGACATCATTTCTCTGAGGACTAAGCGCTTGTCGGTTTTAATGGCTTCAGATAGGCTTACGGCAGCCGAAACCTCTTGGTCTTGGCGGTTTTCTGTAAAAAGAGGTACATCGAAACTTACACCCATCGATAAAAAATCTGCTCGACTTGTACCGTCGGGCGTGTCGTCTCTGTAGGCGTAACTAGCGTTAACCCCCCATTGTGGCTTGTATTTTTCTTTGGCAAGGTCAATACCGGTTTGGCTGGCGCGAATTCTTTGCTCTATCGAGAGGATCAAAGGGTGTTGATTGAGAACCATTGCAAGCGATTGTTGATCTCTGCGCTCAAGTATTGTTCTCATATTCTGCCCCATGTTTTTGATCTCAGGTAGGGCATGCGGCAACGTTAATCGAGAAAAGGCATCAAATCCCGATTGACTTGGATAATTTTGATCTCTAACTAGCCACTCTAGAAGCTTCCCTGTGGCTCTTTCTTCTAATGCTCGTAGTTTAGTAAGTCGGTCTTCCAACCTTGTTAATTCCAACTTTGCACGAACGATATCTTGCTGATTTACGCGTCCAAAGGCAGTTGAATAATTTGCCTTTGCGATATCGCTGAGCTGTTCAAATAACGCTTTATCTTCATCAATTAGCTTTACACTTTGCTGCGCCCGATATATTTCTAACCATAAGTTTGATACTTGAACGCGTGCTTTGGCCACTCGGTCGGCTCTCATCAGGGGATGCTCTGCTGCTTGCTCCCGCAATTGACGAGACCTTATGGCTAACGAATCACCACGAGGAAACATCTGTGACACACCTACTTTTAGCTGAGTCATGGGCTCTTGATCAAACGCAAAACCATCAGTGGGTACATTTGCTAAACCGATGTTGACAACGGGGTCTGGTAGGCTCGAGGCGACGACACTACTGGACAATGTGGCACGTTCACGATGTGCACTGCTAACGAGCCATGGATCATTTTCTACCGCTATTTCTACTGCACGTTTGAGCGTTAATTTTTCATTCGCGATAGCGGGAGAGACCATCGAGAACGAGAACGCTCCCCAAATAGAAACAAAAAGACAAAACCGGTTCATTAGAATTGCTCCTCATAGGTGTTGACTTCAGCAAAGGTCGTAACTGAACCATCTACATTGAGTTGCAATACAAGGTAAGGTTGGAATCGTTCGTCAACTTCCATGCCCGGCGATCCAATTGGCATGGCTGGAACGCTCAACCCTAAAACCCCTTCAGGAGGGTTTTCTAAAAATTGTTGGATGTATTTTGCGGGTATGTGCCCCTCAAATACAAACCCGTCCTGAGAAAGAGCAGTATGGCAGGAGCGATACTGGGGTTCGATGCCATGTTTATCTTTAACTCTGGACATTAGCGCGACATTTGTCACATCTGTTTCAAAACCATGTTCTTCAATATGTCGTACCCATTTTTGACAACATCTACATGTTCTACTTTTGTAGACATCCAATGTAATTTTCGGGGCCTGTGTTGCAGACTTTGCATCATTATTTGCTTGCAGGACATCACTGCACGCCGTTAAAAAGAGGACTACAGAAACCAGAGCCCAAAACGGTATATTTTTTTTCATAAACAACTCTCACATATATTGAATTTCGCACGCTTCACGATGGAAACATCACGTGCAGTAACTGTTAGTCTTTACATCGACTAACCTGATTACACGAGAGAGTATTTTGGGGGGCGTAAATGTATAGCGATAAAGACTTTATGCAGCCTTGCTTGTCTGGTTAGGACTGGGGTGTTCAACAGTTTTGATGTTTCGAGATTCGCCCCAGCCAACATGCCGAGCTGAAAGGCAGCCATGGGACAACAGCAATCTTGATTGCAACAATTCTCTGATACATCATGTGTTGAGTGGGCCATGTGATGACCGATTCTGTTATCTATTTCATGCACCATATCGCTTGCACATGGCGTAGCTACACTCGCGAAAGACCCGCTTACTTGCACGCTCAACAAAGCGATAACAACGAGGTATTTGACGAATGAAAGTTTCACTTAAACCTGACTCCTTTAATGAAACGCGTTTTCACGGATTAGCTACGGCAATGAGAATATCAAATGGCCCTGACAGACAGATTACCTTGACATTACAATTTTGTAATCATGAGCGATATTGATAGCGAAAGTGTATTTTTAGTTGAATATTTGCGACTTCGAGCTACGATGTGGTGCGCTCATTAGTATATTGAATACTCTGTTGGTTGCTGGCATACGTTTTATTATTAGTATACTAACAGCATTTTACGATTGCGGTGTATTCAACAGGCTTACTCCATTGAATTAAAGCTATGCAGCAGGTTAATCACATACCATGAAAATACTTGTAGTCGAAGACGAAGTAAAAACGGGCGATTACATCAAACAAGGGCTAATTGAATCCGGCTTTGTTGTAGAATTAGTAAGGACTGGCCTGGATGGTCACCACAAATCGATGATTGGTGATTATGAATTAATCGTACTCGATGTAATGCTGCCCGACATAGAAGGTTGGAAAATCCTGTCTTCATTGAGAGAGACTGGTAAATTTACACCCGTTCTTTTTTTAACCGCTCGCGATCACGTTAATGACAGAGTCAAAGGACTTGAGTTAGGCGCAGACGATTATTTGGTTAAACCGTTTGCTTTCGCGGAACTCCTCGCAAGAGTGCGCACCTTGATCAGGAGAGGGACTTCTGTCCCTAACAACACGTTACACATTGCAGATTTGGAGCTTGATATCCCTTCTCGCGTTGCGAAGCGCGGTGGCAAAGTAATCAATCTGACGACTAAAGAGTTTACATTGCTTGAACTAATGGTCAGACGTCAAGGTGAAGTATTGCCCCGTTCTTTGATCGCCTCTCAGGTATGGGACATGAATTTTGACAGTGACACGAATGTCATTGATGTCGCTATCCGAAGATTGCGTGCAAAAATTGATGATGACTTTCCTGTAAAGCTAATTCAAACTGTCAGGGGGATGGGCTATAAAATGAGTGTAGATGATAGTAACGAATAAACTAAAACGGCCAAACTCTCTTGCGTTTAGAGTCACTATACTTGTTGGCATTACCGTATTTGTGTGCCTTACAATAATCAGCTTAATCGTTCAACAATCAATTGCAACGCATTTTGCTGAACAGGATGCTGATGAATTAAATGAGGTATTCCATGCTGTAAAACGAAAGCTTAGCGAAGCATACACTGAAAAGGTGGCACCTTCGAGTATCCTCGTTGAAGCAGTGTCTGGTCATCATGGAGTCTATTACCTTGTGCAAAATGAAGATGGAGAATCCGTATTTTCGAGTAAAGGCGTTGACTTGCACAAATACCCCGGTCAATTGTTTGACAACGATCTCATAACGCCTGATATGTTGACACTTTTTTTTGATGGATCCCATATGTTGCGAGCAACTGAAGCTCTCGTGACCGTCAGCACTGGTCAGAATAAGTCTACATACCGTGTTGTGGTAGCCTCCAACATGGAATTTCACATGAATTACATGGAAGACTTTGAAAAGACGTTATGGGGCATTATTTTCGTGTCTGGTTTGATCACGATAATAGTGGCACGTTTTGCTGTGTATCGAGGCCACTCGCCGCTACGAAAACTGAGTAGAAAAATAGGTTCTATTACTGCTGACAAGCTCGATATCCGACTAAATCCTTTAGAGGTACCGGTCGAGCTCGCAGGATTAGTGGGGTCGTTTAATGCTATGATTGAACGACTCGAAGCTGGCTTTGAGCAACTTTCATATTTTTCTGCGGACATTGCGCATGAATTGAGAACACCGGTCACAAATCTGACAACTCAAACGCAGGTTATTCTGAATCAACCGCGCACTGAAAGTGAATATGTTGAAATTTTATATTCTAATTTGGAAGAATACGAACGTATGACCAAGATGGTCAGTGACATGTTACTTCTAGCCAAAACGGAACATGGACTCGTCAAGCCACAGTTAGAGCGACTAAATTGCCGGGCAGAGCTTCAAGAATTAGTTGAGTATTTTGAACTACTGGCAGAAGAAAGACAAATTCAAATTCGCATCCGAGGGGCCGATGCCACAATTGATTGCGATAGGTTCATGTTTCGACAAGCTATGAGTAATCTATTGTCAAACGCAATTCGATATTCCTTCGAAAACGCGATTGTTAAGGTAGCAGTATCTACCAACGATGAACATACAAAAATTACCGTTTCAAATCCAGGCCCGAAAATCTCTGATGACCATCTTCAGAGACTTTTTGATCGCTTTTTTAGAGCAGACCCTTCACGAAAAAATCATGGTCAAGGCGTTGGTTTAGGATTGACTATCGCTCGTTCATTGCTTCACATGAACGGAGCTAAACTAACGGTTAGCTCAGATGACAACTTAACCGTATTTGTTGTATCATTCCACAAATAATCAATCAAACTTCGTCCTGGACTCTAAACAGGTGGTCACTTTCTGAAGCTGATGTATCGGCCACTTCCCCTCATTTGTCATGTTTGCACTTTCCAACACCTTCTTCATAAAACTGGACATTTCATCATTAATCTTAATACAGTTGCTGGTATAGGCTTTACTTGTGTGTATCAACGATTGATCTAACAGTTCGGAATAAGTTGATTAATACCTTCGGAAAAAACCAAGCCTAGAGCCTCACTACCAAATTGGGAAACTCATTTTTCAGTTCCTCAATTATTGGATAAAGAATGATAACCTGCTCACTGTGAAAAACACCTGGAGCCAGATGGAAAACGCACATCTGTCGTGTTGTTTCAGCTGCTATAATAGTCGTCATCATTGACTCATTTTGGCCAATCACACTTAGGACTATTTCATTCGCATCGTTTGAAATTTTCCCACACGCTCGGACGGTGACGCCACAAATATCAGTGCTATTGTGTATGTTTATAAAAAGCCAAAATGCTATTTTTCGAAAAAACGGATTGCGCAGGAGCAAAAAATTGGGTTAAAGAAGTTGCACAGTAAGCACCTATGCAGCACGCGCATATCGATTGATCATTTCCTTCGCAGTGCTGTGCATCTTGGTTCTTTTTCTGAATGAAGTGTGTGATTATTTAAATTAGTATGTTCTACGTTTGATAAGGAATCATTTGAGGATATATGAGATTCTGATGTGTCGTGACCATCACATATAATTGGGTTCGTCATAGCAAAGCCATGCTGTGAAAGCAGCGCAGCTATTAGTACTAATTTAAACCATTTATAAATGCCTGACACAAATAAACTCCATCAGTGAGTAAGGAAATAGTAGCGGTATTCCGTTATTCTTACTTTGACGCAGATCAACACAAAAAAGTGCGTAGGGCCTTTAAATATTAAAGCCGTAATCAACTAGTTTAGTACTCTTGATTCATATAGCCTTAAACTACGCTTAGAAAGTACAACATAGCCATCATTTATAGCAATGCTTTTA
>NZ_JAKRFB010000030.1:0-53241 GCF_022348315.1 Alteromonas sp. MmMcT2-5
CTCCACGGCGAGAACGCAGCTTCCCCCGAACAGTTAAGAAGAGACCACAGCGATACAGCAGAAAGAAAAATGCCGCTCACCTTAAGTGAACGGCATTAGTGCATTGCACGGCTTTTTTGTTGTCGAACCTTTGGTTGTTGGTATTACTTGTCGTTTTGCTTCGCTAAAAGCGCAGCAGCTTGCGGAGCGAAATAAGTCAGAATCCCGTCGGCGCCAGCGCGCTTAAACGCTAATAACGATTCTAGGATCACCGCGTCTTCATTTAGCCAACCATTAGCAAAAGCAGCTTGATGCATAGCGTACTCGCCACTTACTTGATAGGCGAATGTCGGTACTTTAAATTCGTCTTTACAACGACGCACAACATCTAAATACGGCATACCTGGCTTCACCATTACCATGTCAGCGCCCTCTTCTATATCAAGCGCAATTTCGTGGAGAGCTTCATCGGTGTTGGCAGGATCCATTTGATAGGTTTTCTTGTTGCCGCCCTTTATATTTGCAGCGGAGCCGACGGCATCACGAAATGGACCGTAGTACGCAGACGCGTATTTAGCAGAATAAGCCATAATACACGTATTGATGTGACCTGCTTCTTCAAGTGCTTTTCGGATACTGCCAATGCGCCCATCCATCATGTCAGAAGGCGCAACAATATCAGCGCCAGCTTCAGCATGCGATAACGCTTGCTTAATGAGCACCTCGACTGTTTCGTCGTTCATCACATAACCAGTTTCGTCTAAGAGGCCATCTTGACCATGAGACGTAAATGGATCTAATGCGATATCAGACATCAGCATTACTTCAGGAAACGCCTTTTTGAGCGCTCTCATAGCTTGCTGAGCAAGCCCTTCAGGATTGAACGCTTCGCTTGCACACTCGGTTTTAAGAGACATAGGTGTCACAGGGAAAAGCGCAATCGTTCTAATGCCCAGCTCTACCCATTTCGCCGTTTCTTGCACTAGCAAATCGATAGAAAGTCTTTCCACACCAGGCATAGAAGGTACGGCTTCTCGTGCGTTCTCACCGGGTAGTACAAAAACAGGGTAAATGAGATCGTCAGTGGTTAAACGGTGCTCTGCCACAAGCCCTCTTAAAGCATCTTTGGCGCGTAGTCTGCGCATTCTTCTTTGAGGGAAAGGTGAAGATGTCATAGTTTTTCCTGTAAATGTTTATGTATTACTGTATTGCGGCCCGCAGCCTTGGCTTCGTAAAGGCATTCGTCGGCGAACTTGAAAAGATTTTGCGCGTGCTCTTCATCAATAATAATGGTTGTAGAAACGCCCGCGCTTGCAGTTAGCTTAATGGTTTCCCCTTCGTAATCAAGTGGGGTCGACTCAAGGTTATCTCGCATATTTTCGGCAACGTGAAAAGCGCCTTCAAGATCGGTATTAGGCAATATAATGGCAAACTCTTCACCACCTATGCGACACAAGTCATCTGTAGGGCGATGGATGTGCTTCTGAAAGACATTGGTGACGTGAATTAAGCACGCGTCACCACCATCATGTCCGTGTTGATCATTAATTTGCTTAAAGTGATCCACGTCAACAATGATGAGAGATAATGGTGTTTGCTCACGTCTACTGCGTCGCCCTTCAGAACGCAGACGCTTATCGAAATGTCGACGGTTGTGCGCTCCCGTGAGCGGATCTATTGCATTTAACCTTTCCAGTTCTTGGTTAACTTCAGACAATTCGCGTAACGTAATTTCTAGCTCTAACGTGCGTTCTTGTACTTTATACTCCAGGTCATCTTGATAACGCTTTTGTACTTCAAGTAAATTCTCTTTGGCCGTATTTGCCTGTTTTTCCTGCTCTAGCGCGAACTGCTGCGCCTCAATGAGATCATCGCGACTGTGGCTATAATTAATCGCTAAGATAAGTGCCAAGATGAGCGTTTCAACCGCGCCACCAATGATCAGCAGGTTATTTGACGAAATAGGCAACTGAATAATATTAACGTTATCAAGGCTCGCACTTAGCCCACTAATTAATAGAAAACCCCAAGCAATGGTAAAATAACGTGCTACGACCACCCCTTTGAGCGTTAGCCAAATACCTAACCCAAGAGTAAAAATAACGATGAGGCTAAGCAGTAACAGGAACGCCTTTATCATGAACGAGTAAGGCAAGATAAGGCCGAGGATTATACTTAACCCGCACACCCAACTGATTGCCTGTGTGATTTTATCTAGCTTTACGCTGTGGGCTCTAATAGGTAGTAGGCTTCGCGTAAACATCGCCGCAAACATAATAGTCGCGTTAGCAAACACAAGAATTGCTTTACCTTGAAACCATGTGCTTCCCGGCCACATATAGGAGAAGCCGTAGCCGTGTAACGTCGCCAATATAAGCGCCAAACTCATTACATAGCCAGAGTAATAAAGGAACGACACGTTACTTGTCGTTACCGTTAAAAATGCGTTACTCACGCCCATTGCTACCAAGATGCCAAAAAATATCCCCAATGCCAGGTTACGGCTTGATGTATAGGCAATAAACTCTGTTTCTTCCCATATACGAATAGGAAGGCGTACGCTGCCAGAGGTTTGTACTCGAATAATCACCCGCTGCGACTGAGCGCTTACTGGTAGGGGGAATAGTGGCTTCACATGAGAAACAGGCCGGTTGTCAAAGTGCAGGCCATCGCCACCTGAATAAGTAGCAATAGGCGTGCTGCCTATTTGGCTGTAAATCGCAACGTCTAAACTATCTAAAAGGGGATAGTCGATGTGCAATAGAAATCGACTTTCATTGCTTTGTGTTGGCGCAATGACCATTGAAAACCAATGTACGTTTGTGTTCATACCCAAGTTAATGGGTGAAGATATTGGTGTCCAGTCGGTAAGCGGCGTTTGAGTAATGGTAGTAAAATCGAGCGCATTGCCATTATCTACATTGAGATAAGTAAGCTGCGAGAAACGTGGTGTTGCACTGGTGTTAGGAGACAAACTAAACAACACAGACACAAATGCAACGACGGCCACTAGGGTGATAAGAATAAGACCCGCATCATACTTGCGCATCGCTTTCAGATTTGTCTGCATATAAACCTATGTTTAGCTGAGAGAAAACAACTCACAGCTATTAGCATAACTGCTAATACGTAATTTATCAGTCTCAACTTGCAGATATTCGCCTAATTGTTTAGCGATATGGGGTAGAAAAGCAGGTTCGTTATTACGTTTTCTCGGTCGAAGGGTTTTGGGAAACAGATAAGGCGCATCTGTTTCAAGAATAAGACGGTTTAAAGGTATAGACTTCACGGCTTCGCGTAGTGCTTCGCCTCGCTTCTCATCACATACCCAGCCAGTAATACCAATGTAAAGCCCCAGCGCAAGGTAGTGCTCGACCTGCTCTGCATTCCCAGTAAAACAGTGGGCAATACCACCTTTTATACGAGGCATATACTCGGTTAATAACGCGACTTGTTCGTCAAACGCATCCCTTTCATGTAGATACACGGGTAAGTCTAATGCAGCCGCAATGTCTAACTGGGCTTCGAACACTGCCAATTGAACGGGCTGTGGTGAGAAATTGCGATTAAAATCCAGACCACATTCACCAATTGCAACACACCCATTCTGTTGTGCAAGTTCGCGTAACCGCTTGTAATCACTTGGCGTGACATCTTTTGCATTGTGAGGATGGACACCGATAGTGTAACAGCAATGGGTTGGATACTTATTATATAGCGCTACTGCGGCGTCCCATTCACTGGGGTGCGTGGTGATAATGCAGAGTTTTTCTACCCCTGCATTTTTTGCTCGTTGTATAACTTCATCGGCGTCAAATCGCTTATCAAGCAAGTTGACGCCAGCATCAAACCAAGGCATTTATTTTACGCGTTTTACTTTCATGCGCTTGTTAAGCCCTTCTACACTTAAGAAAAATGCACCCAGTAAGCCCCTTTCTACGGCTACCGACTGACCTTCCTTAAGCTTCATATAGGTTCCATCAGTTTGCTGCCATACAGAACCATCGCTGAAAGTTATAACATGCTTATCACGCACATTCTTCTTGATTGAAGCGATAGTGACAGCAATCTCAGAAGCTTCGTCAGACAAATCTCGCTTATGTTCAAGTCCAAAGTCATTCTTAGGTTCAGAGGCTTGAACTTGTCCCTGAGCGACAGGCGCTGGGCGAGGCTTCATCTGATTACCATTGTTGCTCTTGTAGGCCTGTAGTTGCTCAATCTGAGCGTCTGAACCTTCGTACTTGTTGAGTGATTTCGCGACGCTGTCATAGCACATAAGTCGCTTTAAACTATTATCCGTGTTGCGACATTTCTCCAATGCATCAGCAACTGTCTCAGCTTGTACATTAAACGCCCCAAACGCGCACAGAATAGTGGCAAGAGATAGCAGTCGGGTTTTCATTTTTATTCCTTTCTTTTTTTGACATCTATGTGTTGTCTGTTGTTTCAGTAGATGTATCGTCTTTTGGTGTTTTACCCGCGTAAAATCCTCCAACAATAACCCCTACTTCAAACAGCAACCACATTGGAATAGCTAATAATGTTTGAGAGATAACATCTGGCGGTGTTAGCAACATGCCAACCACGAATGCACCAACAACCACGTACGGGCGCTTGGCTCGTAAAGACTTAGCATCCGTTACCCCAGTCCAGCACATTAGAATAATGGCTATCGGTATCTCGAATGAGACCCCAAACGCAAAGAACAGTTTCAAGACGAAGTTCAAATAACTGGATATATCTGTACTTACCGTTACACCTTCAGGTGCTACGCTTGTAAAAAACGCGAACGCTATTGGAAATACCACAAAGTAGGCAAACGCCATTCCTGCGTAAAACAGCAGCGTACTGGAAAGTAGTAAAGGCGCTACCAGGCGCTTTTCATTTCTGTACAAACCCGGAGCCACAAACCCCCATACTTGATAGAGCACGTAGGGAATAGCAATAAAAAACGATAACACCAGTGTAAGTTTAAACGGAGCAAAGAAAGGTGATGCAACGTCGGTTGCAATCATGCTCGCATTTTCAGGTAAGGCTTCAAGCAATGGCATCGCCAATAGCTTATAAAGGTCTTGCGCAAACGCCGCAAGACAAATGAAGACGATAAGTACGCTCAAAAGGGCTTTGAGAATACGGCTACGCAATTCAATTAAATGAGAAATAAGGTTATTAGCGTCAGACATCTATTGCTTTTTATAAGGTTCTTGAACCGACTCTGCAGCTTTTTTTAGCTCATCGACGCTTTGTTCAAGTTCAGGTGAAAGATCTTTAAGCCCTTGCTGCTCTGCTTTTTTCAAATTTTCATGCAATTCGTGCACGCGCAACTGATGCTCAACTTCTTGCTTAAAGCCCGTTGCTACATTACGCACGCTACGAATTGTATTTATAGTTGAGCGCATGGCACCCGGTAATCTTTCTGGCCCTAAAATAAGCAGCGCCAGTACACCGATAACCAATAGCTCCCAAAAGCCGATATCGAACATTAGGATTTTTCTTTAACGTCGCTCTGCGTCTTAGTTGAAACAGGCTCTGCTGCTGACTTTTCTTCAACTTGCTTCTTTTGTTCAAAGTCTGCGTCTTTGTCTTCTTCGGTGACTGCTTTTTTGAAGCCTTTGATTGCGCCGCCTAAATCAGTACCTATACCTTTAAGACGCTTCGTACCAAATAAAAGCACCACAATAACCAGTATGATCAGCAACTGCCAAACACTAATACCACCCATAAAAATAATCTCCCTTACATCGATTGGCACAGTATGCCATTGCCTGCTGATGCTTTCACCTGAATATTTACTTCAATGAATAAAGATTGACGTTTTGGTTGGGACAATCCATGCTCTGTATATCCCCAATGCGAATGGTCGAAACATTCAACTATGCTAATTTTTACAAGGAGTTAGTGAGCAATGCTATGCCTTACCGTGGTCTATTGCCATTTATTGCTCGCTTTACCTGTTGCACCTGACTCAGCTGCTGACACGTTGAACTCCCCCGTAAATGCGACCAGTGTAGGTATAACCTATCGGGATATTGCTCGGCCAGAAAATACGCTTTCTAACCGCGCTAACTCGACAAAAGAAAGTACACACTCCTTGCCTCCTTCAATACCTAATGAGCAATGGTTTGATATTTGGCAGCGTAGCTTCACCGACACCATAGACTTCACCGTTAAACAGCTTGATGGTTTGTTTGAAAGTTCAGATGAAATAGGTGCTTCAGGACAGAAGGAAGCCAGAGCCGAAGGTCGTGTTCAACTTGCCTGGGAGCCAAGAAGTGGCATGCTCTCGGATACGGATTTGCGCTTCAGGGTAAGAGTTCGCCTACCGGCTTTAAAAGAACGCGTTGATTTACTATTAAGTGATAACGAAGACGAGACACAGAACAACACAATACGAGCCGCGAGGGATACCGGCAATAACAACCGCGATCGAACGACCATTGCACTTCGCTTTCGTCCTGAGCAAGACTCTCACTACTCATTTAGAATTGGTGCTGGTCGCCGCGACCAGCTATATGCGATGACCCGATACAGAGATGCTTTTGCCTTTTCTAAACAATGGGCCATGCTATACGACGCCGAACTTTACTATTACACCCGTGACCGTTTGGGTGCGGAGGTGGGCGTCGCTTTTCAATACGAAATCAATAAAAAGCACCTGGTTCGACAAAATAATCGCTACTACTACCGCGACGATACCAACGACTGGCTATGGCGTCACGAGGTCCACCATTTGTTTTCGGTAGATCAACATAACGCCGTTATTCCTCACTTTATGGTGGAAGGGCTTAGCCAACCCAACTTTCGCGTAGAAGAAGTCTATGGCGGGTTTAGGTGGCGTAACAACATGCTGCGCGATTGGCTATTCTTTGAGGTAGAGCCTTTTGTTTTATGGCTACGTGAAGAGGATTTTAAAACCTCATACGGCGTAGCCCTGCGCGTAGAAGCCTATTATGGGCGCGATACTTAGGGTAATTCCCTAGAATGAAAAAAGGCTGTCTAATGACAGCCTTTCGAAAAAACGCTTTGCGCGAAAACTCAGAAAAAAACTTAAGGACGAAGCGCCCTATCACCTCGAGCAAGCCCACACACACCGGTGCGCGATGATTCGATAATTTCAGCACACTGCCCCATAGTCGTGGCAAATGCATCTAGCTTATCTGTGGTGCCCGTAATTTCAATGGTGTAGTTGTTTACGTTCACATCCACAATACGCGCACGGAAGATATCAGAGTTCCGCTTCACTTCAGCACGTACCGACTCTGTACGAGTCGCGACTTTAATCAGCATAAGTTCGCGTTCAATGTGCGTACCTTCAGTAAGGTCTACCACTTTTAGCACATCAATAAGCTTATTCACTTGCTTAGTAATTTGCTCTATGACTTTGTCGTCGCCGTGCGTGATAATCGTTAGACGCGAAAGGCTCGCGTCGTCGGTTGGTGCCACACACAGTGAATCGACGTTGTAACCGCGTTGTGAGAATACACCAACGATACGAGATAGTGCGCCAGGGGCGTTTTCCATTAATACAGAGATAATACGTTTCATCAGGTTCGCTCCGTCTTGCTTAAGCGCATGTCATCCATTGCGCCAAACTTAATTTGCATTGGATATACGTGTTCGTTTTGGTCTACTGCTATGTCCATAAACACTAAGCGATCTGTGTAACTGAAACATTTCTCCATTGCTGCGTCTAGCTCGTCAAGCTTGTCTACTTTAATGCCCACGTGTCCGTAAGCTTCTGCCAACTTCACAAAGTCAGGCATTGAATCCATGTAAGAGTGTGAGTGACGTCCTTTGTAAATCATATCCTGCCACTGACGAACCATACCTAGGGCACGGTTATTCAATGAGATAATCTTGATAGGCAGGTTGTACTGCAAACAAGTAGATAGCTCTTGAATATTCATTTGAATACTGCCGTCACCCGTTACTACAACAGAGGTTGAACCTGGGTGTGCAAACTGCACACCCATTGCAGCCGGTAAACCAAAGCCCATGGTGCCAAGACCACCTGAGTTGATCCACTGACGCGGTTTATCATAAGGGTAATAAAGCGCAGCAAACATTTGGTGCTGACCTACATCAGAACTTACGTAGGCTTTACCGTCTGTGTGTTTGTACAAGGCTTCGATAACGCGCTGAGGCTTAATTACCTCTTCGCCCTGTGCGTAGTTTAAGCACTGACGAGCGCGCCAGGTTTCAATTTGTTGCCACCAATCGGCCAGCTTTTCGCTTTGACCTGATAAGTCTTTCTTATTTACCTGACTTAAGATTTGATCAAGTACTTTATCTACCGAACCTACCACAGGAATATGCGCATTTACGGTTTTAGAAATCGATGCTGGGTCAATATCAACGTGAATAATATCCGCATGTGGGCAGAACTTATCAACGTTATTAGTAACACGGTCATCAAAACGTGCACCTAGTGCAATGATGCAGTCGGCATTATGCATGGTCTTGTTCGCTTCAAGCGTACCGTGCATACCTAGCATGCCGATAAATTGCTTGTGTGTACCCGGCATAGCACCAAGACCCATTAGCGTACAAGTTACCGGTGCATTAAGCTTCTCGGCTAACTCAATAACCTTTGCAGACGCATCGCAAGCTACAGCTCCACCACCTACATACAGTACGGGACGTTCTGCTTTAAGTAGCGACTCAACTGCTTTTTTGACCTGTTTAGGATGGCCTTTTTCAGTTGGGTTGTAAGAACGCATGGTCACGTCAGTTGGGAACTCGTACGGGTGTTCTTCTGCTACGTTCACAATATCTTTTGGCAAATCTACTACCACCGGACCAGGACGGCCTGTGTTGGCAATATAATAAGCTTTAGCAATCGCTTCTGGGATATCAACCGCGCGCTTTACCAAAAAGCTGTGCTTAACGATAGGGCGTGAGCACCCCACCATGTCAGTTTCTTGGAATGCGTCTTCACCAATATGCTTCGACGGCACCTGTCCCGATAAAATAACCATCGGAATAGAGTCCATATATGCAGTAGCAATACCTGTAATAGTATTCGTAGCGCCTGGACCTGATGTGACGAGCACTGTGCCGGTTTTGCCAGTTGAACGTGCATAACCATCCGCCATGTGGGCGGCTGCCTGTTCATGACGTACGAGGACGTGTTTGACATCATCTTGCGCAAATAACGCATCATAAATGTCTAATACGGCACCACCTGGGTAACCGAACACGTGTGTCACTCCTACATCTTTTAGCGCTTCAACCACCATGGCTGCGCCCGACATCATTTTCACAGTGCTTTCTCCTGTAATGGGTTGGGGGGTTTGTCAGCGTACGTTGACGATGCCCCGACTATATCTAAGGTAATAGGAAGATAAAACACCAAATTGCGTAAAAGTGAGATATATATCCCAATATTCGCAATAATTAGGATAAATATTTCGACTTAAGTGTAATCTTGACAGAAAATAGGATATTTATTTACACAAAATTAACAGCGCAAACAATAAACATGATTGCTTTAAGAGGGGCGCCTTTACACGTTTTTGATGCATAAAGGCATAAGCTTAATTATCGAGGTCGATATCAAGATCACTGTTATCGCTCATATCGTCGTCATCGTCAACATCTTGTTCAGCAGCACGCTTAGAGCCATAAATACTCGCTGTTTTTGGACGGTTTATTCTGGCTTGGTATTTCAACCACGCTTTCTCTTGCGGTGTTGCAGGGTCACGATGACCAAGAGCCGATTCCAAATAGGCTTGTTCTTCATCATTCTCTGGCGTAATTTTCCCGTCCACTAGTGCAGCGAACAAACTACCATGAGCCTGAAGAAGCTTACTTTCATTAATTGAAAAATCTCCTGAACGGGCAAAGCCGTACGGGTAATTTTTCTTATCTATAAAGGGTTTTCTTGCGACTTGCTCTTTTGTGATTACAGACATCTTAACCTCTTCCACCGCTAATACCTGCGTTGTAAACACAGACAAAATTGCAACACCAACTGTTGAATGAAATAGACTACTGATATAGCGCCTTAATCGCTTTCAAGGTTATTCTTAGTTGGATTTTTATTTTCTGTCAAACAGAAAAGTAGCTGTAGTAAAAACTTAATATTGAATGTTTTAAAAGAGCATAAAAAAGGCCGCAAGCGCGGCCTTTTAATATAAGTGGGATATCAGCGTTTTTCGCTTACCCAAACCGTAATGGTTCCGTCGACGACCACGGTGCCTTCAGCGTTATACGCCTTAACAGAAATAGGTAAATCACCTGGCTTCCATGCGTCAGCTGGCACTTCTGCTACACAACGAATATCTGAGTCTGCTTTAGCGGGATACTTCACTTCCATACCTTTTGGGATCCAACGCAAGTTCTTTGGAATTGACGCTTCACACATAAATCCCATTGCCATCTCTAAGCCGTTACAGATTGCAATAACGTGAACCGTTCCAATGTGATTTTCTACCGCTTTACGTTTAGAAATAAGCACTTCACAGTAGTTTGGTTTAATGTCTGAGATAATTGGCGAAACAGTGGAAAAATACGGTGCTCTTCGCGCTGAGTACCAGCTAAATAGCTTCTTGCCAAACGGAAGTTTCATGAATTTATTATAGGTATTTAATATATAGTTCTTTGACATAGTGTCCACGCTAGCTTCAATTAAGCCTTACAAAAGTTCGCCTTTACACAACGTAGATTACGTGTGTCGCCAATCTGGTTTGACCAGTTAAATACCTATAAACATAATCGTTGTGTGAATGGGTTGCAACTTTTGAATAGCGGTAAACGCAAAAAGCAGCACACAGTGCTGCTTAACTATGTTTTTCTGCAGTGCAAGTAAGTAAGCGTTAATTACTTGCCAATTTTTAGAAAAATGACCAACTAAAAATTCTGCATTGTATAGGCGCTATCACCAAAAACGAAACGATTTACCTTGCCACATTGGGCAAAGTGATTACCTGATGAGTAAGGTGTATTGGACTGGTTTACGTCAGCTTCCCACCCCTGACCGTTTTTGATAAATGCTTTAAGTTCAAACCAGCCGTTTACTGTTTTACTACAATCCATTTCAACGTCTAGCATCCAATGGTGTGGTCCCCAAACATTGAGTGGTTCAAGTCCAAAACCGTCAGACGCCACGGCTTTTGTCTCGCCCCACTGAGCAGGCCAGTTATTCGTTGTCCAATCCATTGCACTTCCTTCTGCTTCAGTACTTTGTGCAGACTCAATACCATACCAATCAAGGAAGTTATCGCCCTGCTTCCATGGCGAAGTTGTCGCATTGCGCAGGTTGTTGTGCCTTACAGGAATGGCACATAAATAATTACTATCTGTGCAGGTCGTACCGAACACTGATGCTGCATAGCCATGATCGATCCCACCGCGAACAAACATATCTTGTCCACTTTGGGTTTCTGCTTCAATAAAGATCACGGTGCGCTGCCAATCTGCACCAGTATTATCTGTTGGATTAACCCGGTTTTCATGATGAATAGCAAGAGCATCCCATGGTGCAAGGTCAACGTTAACCGTACCATCGGCATTTACTGTAACGGTTTCTCCAGTGCACGAGCTGCCATCAGCTCTGAGGTTACCTTTTAATACATTACAATAGGTGCCGGGTTGCATGCTTGAGGCGAGCGACGTGTATAGCACGCTGTCTTCTTTATTAATGGCAACAAATCCTTTATCTCCGCGGCCAAAGGCAATCTGGTTGTTGTTATTCGACCACCAATTAGTTAGCGAAAAATTTGATGCAGTAGCGTTTCTAAACGCCATGGCACCAGCTATGTAGGACCAACGATGTTCACACTTCCAGTTATTGCCAAAGCACTCCAATGTGCCATTGTTATGAACGGGGACGTTTGGACCCCCCCTTTCAGTATCACCGCCAAAGTCGTAGCTCGACATTACCTTTGGATAACCATAGGGATAAGCAAGCATAAATACGTTGGCTAAATCGTACAGCCTGCCATCTTCAAACGTAATAACGTTACCGCCACCACCGTGGCCGCGCTGATTATCGTGATTGTCTATAAAAACCACAGCTTTCGAGCTAGGCATAAAGCCCCAACCTTCCCCAAAGTTGCTCAGCCATGCTAGCTTGCCATTACGGAAAGTGTTGCCTATTTCAACGCTATACTTGAACTCAGTAACCAAACCATTTCCAAAGTATTCGTTGGCACTAATTGCTTCACCGCCTTGGTCAATGACTTCTTGAAAAACCAGTGGTGTGTTATTCAAACGCGCGACAATGCTATTGATATCTCCACTTGGCATGTGTTTACTTGCATCAAACCGAAAGCCTGCAACACCTAAACTAATTAAGTCGTTTAAGTAATTTACGATGGTGTCCTGTACATAAGTGCTGTCAGTATCTAAATCAGCTAAACCCACTAACTCGCAGTGCTGCACTTCGTAACGATTGTTATAGCTACTTATGGCACATGTCGGGTGAAAGTCGTTCGGCGAGTAAATAGGATATTGTTTAGCTCCGAATGTGTTACCCGCCGTTCCCGTTCCACTTCCAGCTGCCATGTGGTTTATTACCGCATCAACGTAAACATCAACACCGGACGCTTTGCACCGTTGCACCATATCAGCAAACTGAGCTCTGTTACCTCCGCGACTGGTAAGCTCATAACTTACCGGTTGATAACGTGCCCACCATTGAGACACCGTAATGTGCTCGTTAGGCGGAGACACTTGTACCGCGGCATAACCCTCAGGTCCTAGAAATGTTTCACATTCAGTAGCGATATCTTCCCATTTCCATTCAAATAAATGTACAAAAGTAGTGGGAGAAGCAATAGCACTGGTACTTATTGACAACGTAGACGAAAGTGCCAAAGCGGCAGTAGTAGAAGAGATTTTCATGGGTGTGTTCCTGCTTATTTTGTGAACACTAAGTAATACAGGTGTTTCAGATTTGTTAAATATGCATGCGTATGTAAGAACAAATGAATACGTATGCAGTGCCTTTATTGCGAAATCACTGCCTTAAGTACATCCAATTGCGGTTCATATCGTTTCCAGCGTCCAATAGACTTTGTATTAATTGGCTCTCGAACCTGCACTTTACTGGCGGTCGAAACAGGGAGCGTATTGTTTTCAACTTGTAGACAGTGCGCTTCCCAAGGCAAGTTACAGAATGCTAATAGATCTTTGACTTCAGCTTGCGGATTCTGAGCAAGTTGCTCGTATGATTGCAGGCGAATAGCATTCGGATATGTATCAGCAAATTTCCTCACCCACTTTTCGAAGCTTTGATAAAGCT
This sequence comes from Alteromonas sp. MmMcT2-5, assembly GCF_022348315.1. Lineage (NCBI taxonomy): Bacteria > Pseudomonadati > Pseudomonadota > Gammaproteobacteria > Alteromonadales > Alteromonadaceae > Alteromonas > Alteromonas sp. MmMcT2-5. The sequence goes on from NZ_JAKRFB010000030.1 coordinate 13,226, forward strand.
GTCCAATCACCTCAAGGTCGTAGGCGTAAGCGTAGTAAGGGCTGTGGATAGAAAACAACTGTTTGAAGTTACCTACGCAGGTATCCATTGGGTTACGCAGCAAACAAACAATTTTTGCATTAGGCAGCGCCTGCCGAATTAGATCGATATAAAAAAAGTTGAACGGCAGTTTGTCGACTAAGTGCTTTGCATCTTGTCGCAAGAAAGCCGTACGCTGAAGATAAAGCTCTCCAATTTTGGCCACGTCACTCTGATATGCACTTTCAATGGTAGGCGTATCAAGCACTAGTTGGCTGCTAGTTTGGGTTACCTGTTTAACAGCAACGCCAAAGTCTTGTAGCTCTCCTCCAGAGGCAACTAACGAATGATGACTTAAAATACGCTCAACCAGTGTTGTGCCACTGCGCGGCATACCCACTACAAAAATGGGGGCGTCGCTTTGAGAAAGATTGGTGGAAAAAGCGTCCGAGCTAACCTGTGATTGCAAATTAGCATGAAGAGTATTAAATATTGCCTGATAATCTTTCAGCGTATTTTCACTACGTGCCTTCTGGGGCGCTTTCGCGTGTTGCAGGGATTCAAAAACACGAGTGTAATCACCTAGTGCTTCATACTCTTTCGCGAGAGCATGCCCTATGTGAAGTCGTGCATCGGGGTTTGCCTTTACTTTTTCCGCTAAGGGCTCAAGTCGCGCTAAATGATTATTTTCACGCGAAATGCCGCCGAGATCAGACAGGGCAAAATGCGCCTGAAAGAAATTAGGCTCGTTATCGATGGCTTGTTCAAAATGCTTTCTGGCTAGCTCAAATTTTCCCGCAAACTTGCAGCTGACTGCATAGTTGTAGTGGTATTGCGGATTTGATGGCGCCAAAGCAAGGGCCTTTTCAAAATAGGCGATTGCATCCTCATGTAGGCCTACTCTCGATAATGAAACGCCAACCGTATCTAAGTCGAGAGCACGGGTAAGGCTCTTTACTGGCGAACGAGCCACACAGTCTAGCGCTTGCTGCATGTCGCCTTTTAACGCAAAGCATTTGGCCAGATAGGCAAAGGTAATTGAACGGTTTTCTATTTCGTTAGACTTAGTTAACAAGGCAATCGCCTTTTCTATCTGTCCGATTTCAACATGAATAATGCCAAGTAAAAAATAGGCGTGAGCATGCGGCCCGAATTGTTGAATCACTTCTACACAACAGCGGTGTGCTTGCTGATAATCACGTTGTGATAAAAACCTTACGGCGTCGTCTAAGCGAGTGTTACTTGTATTCATTTTTATCTTTTTTAAAAACCGTTTTAATACGAAAAAGGCGCTTACACGTTAAGCGTAAGCGCCTTTTTATTGTATCTTATAGCGATAACTATACTACATGCCGAATTGATACTTAAACATCAATCCCACAGTACGCGGTGTTAGCACATAATGGCCATAGTTTCGCTGTAACTCGATGCCATTTGGTTCTAGGGTGTCGTTAAACTGACCTAAACCAATATCGCCTACGTTACGACGAGTTGAAGTAAACGCATACTTATCGAATAAGTTGTCGATGTAGAGGGTTACCGACCAATCTTCATCTGAAATTGTCGCGTTCAAATTACTTACTGCGTAGCCAGGCAGCGCCTCACCATCTTGACGAAGGCCAACCGTGGTATACACATCGCTTTGCGCAGTGATACCGTAGTTCACATTCAACATTTTATCGTCAAATACTTCTTGGCTGTATGTGATACCGAATGAGAACTGATGCTCTGCAGTTCCCGGTAAACGGTCACCATCTTTACCATCGTAAAAGTCTTGAAGCTCTGTGCCTTGCTCATCAAACACACCAAATAAGAATGGTGCGTCTGCAGTTAACTCAGCTTGTGTGTAGGCGTATGTTGCATAAGTCGTGATATTGTCGCCAATAATGCCGCGAACCGAGAATTCCGCTCCCTTCGACTCCGCACCTTCAGCATTAACGATAATCGGCTGCTGACCATTGATTGTGGCACCCGACACCTGAGGGTCTTGCCAGTCAACGTAGAATAGCGCCGTATTCAGCTGAAGTTTGTTTCTGAAGAAACTGGTTTTAACGCCTAGCTCATAGTTAGTTGTGGTATCCGCCTCAAAGAGTTGCTCTTCAGGAGTAGCACAAACAATTTGGTTATTCAGATCATCGACATTATCTGGGCAAGCACCAACGCTGTTCGCGCCACCAATTCTGAAGCCTTCACTAATGGTCAAATAGCCCATTGTGCTGGCTGTAAATTGATAGCTGGTGTTGAACTTGAATAACGTGCCGCTATCGTCAGCCTCTGTCTCACCATAATCTAGTACGATAGAGTCAGACGCTCTGCGTTCAAATACTGAGTTGTAAAGCGGTAAGTCGACAGCCGAACGTGAATGCACATCATATTGGTATGCACGTAAACCTAATGTAATGTCCCAATCGCTCGTCAACTCGTAAGTAAGTTCTCCGAATAGCGCTTTTTCAGTAACCTCGCTTTCATCTACTGAGAAGTACTCAAGTGCATCAGGACGGTAATTGCCTTCTACACCCCACACGTCAATGGCGTAAGCATCGAAGTTAGGTGTAAATTCTTTACTACTGCCTTCACTGTCTAAGTCGTAATAAAAGCCGCCAATGATCCATGATAGAGGCCCACTGGTTTGAGAAACTAAGCGCAGTTCTTGCGTAAAAACTTCCCGTTCTTCCACTTCTTCCGTGTACGCCGAGAATGCTGGAAATTCTTCATAGCTGTAGTCTAAACGAATTAAAAGATCAGTTTGGTCACGTTGGCCGTTCGCGTCAAAGTTAGATAGACCGGTTGCAGATACTAATTCTGCAAAGCCCAGGTCAGCACTTACTTCTAAGCTTAATAGCTCGTCTTCTTTTTCACGCGGCTCTTCGTAGCGATAGGCTGATTCGTACTTGCCGATAACATCGCTTAAAGGATTTTCGTCCGAAAGCGCGTCGTAATGTGTGATAGAGCGACCTTCAACGTCCTGCTTTTGGTAAAAGTAAGTCAATGTGCTGTCAAACCAGTCGTTCGGCGCCCAGCGTACTGCAATACGGCCTGTTAGCGTATCTTCACCGTTAGCATCTTCAACACGACGTAGGTTGCTATTCACCTCTTCTTCATTAGACCAGTCTGGGTCTGGCAGTGACACACCGCCCTCTTTTACCACATAGTTGTAGTCAAGGAAGCCTGGGTTATTGAAATAGTTCAATGACGCGCGTACGGCTAATTCACCATCAATAATAGGTGCGTTGAAGACAATACTGCTTTCTCCACCTAGTGAATCGCTCTCGCTAATGCTGAACACATCACCCGTTACTTCCCCAGACATAAACTCTAAATCGACTTTCTTAGGAAGATAACGAATAGCACCGCCCAAGGTTCCTGCTCCGTAAAGCGTACCCTGCGGACCAATAAGAACTTCAACGCGATCTACGTCTACAAGACGCATATTCAGGAAAAGAGGGATATCACCAAAGTAGGTGGCTACCGTGCCGCCATTTGAACCAGGGCCTGATGAATTAGTATTTAGACCACGTACGATAATTGGAGAGTCGTTTCGTCCACCTTGATCTGTCACCGTAAGACCAGGTACCCAACGCGCTACGCCGTCAAGATCTTCAATATTCTGTTGGTCTAAAACGTCAGAGGTTAGCGCTGAGATATTAATAGGCACTTCTTGTAGGGTGCCGCTTCTGCGCGTTGCGGTTACTTCTACTTTTTCAATTTGTTTTTCGTCTACTGTAACCGTTTGGGCATATACGCTTGGGCTTGAGCAAGCGGCTAACACGGCGCCTGCTACAGCGGAAATATGGAAAGGAGCACTCTTACTATGCATGTTCTCTCTCTTAAAATGGACATTGCTAAAAACCACTAGCCCATTCCATAGGAAAAAACAGAGTCCTTCTAATTAAGCGTTTTAGCGTGAATTGGGTAAAAATGTGTACCGGCTCGTTCTTTGTAGCGTTCTTATTATTATTCATTGCTACTCAGTGAAAAGGGCCTAGAACCCAAGACTCAGCAGAATACGTGCCGGAATTTGCGCGCATTCTAATATAAAGAACGTCAAAAGCCAGAGCAAAACAGGATATTTATTCATTTAAAATGCAAATAATCCCACAACGCGTTGCGCATTGGGGCGGCCCCACTTTATGAGAGCTCATAAAATAATTACTTTTAACTGAAATATCATAGCCTTATAGAAATAGACACATAACTATATTAAAGTCGCACGACTTTGGTGCGTGAAAAATCGAATTTATACCCAGAATCAGTGCAGGGTTTTGTGGGAAAGGAAAGCTTAGAGGAACACCGTTCGATACAAGTGAATTTGGAGCGAGAAACAGATTTGTTCTCGTTGTGAAGCAATGGCCGACACTCGGTCGCGGGCCCATAAAGGGGGCGCATAGATTCAACCTCACTGGCTGTTATAAAAGTAGGAGTATAAAAATTTGGAGCGGGAAACGAGATTCGAACTCGCGACCCCGACCTTGGCAAGGTCGTGCTCTACCAACTGAGCTATTCCCGCATAGAGTCGATGCTGTGCATCTTATAGGCAATCTAGAGACCTAGATTAAAATTTGGAGCGGGAAACGAGATTCGAACTCGCGACCCCGACCTTGGCAAGGTCGTGCTCTACCAACTGAGCTATTCCCGCAACAAAAGAGGTACTTCGTTTGAAGTGGTGCGCATTTTACAAAAATTTTGGGGTAACGCAACCTTTAATTCTACTTTTTTTGCACCTCAATGTTTGAATGCTTAAATCGTAAACACTTTCTCACGATAATAACGCATTTCTTCAATAGACTCGCGAATATCATCTAACGCCTGGTGTACGCCTTTCTTTTCGAAACCGTCTAAAATTTCAGGCTTCCAGCGGCGCGTTAGTTCTTTTATTGTACTTACATCAATATTTCTATAATGGAAGTAAGCTTCAAGCTCGGGCATGTACTTAACCATGAAGCGTCTGTCTTGCCCTATGGTGTTTCCACATAGCGGTGACTTGCCTGCATCTACCCATTGCTCTAAAAAGGCAATAGTTTGCGCTGATGCTTCTTCAACACTTATTTTACTTTCTCGGCAACGTGCAGTTAGCCCACTTTCTCCATGAACTCGTGTACACCACTCGTCCATATTGTTTAGCACGTCATCACTTTGATGTACCGCTATTACGGGGCCTTCAGCCAATATGTTTAGTTGTGCATCGGTAACAATGGTCGCAATTTCCATTACTACACAGGTTTCAGGATCTAACCCTGTCATTTCCATGTCTATCCAAACAAGGTTACTGTCGTGTTTACTCATTACTTTCCTCTTTGCGCTACAGACATGGCAACCATGCCCTACAAACGGTATTATTGACCATAGTATACGTGAAACTAGAAAAGAATCGTGGCGAAAAAACCAAAACTTACACAACGACAAAAACGACAAGTTGCAGCTAACAGAAGCAAACGCTTGCGTGAAAAGCACGCATCAAAGGGCGCGGCGAACCTTGATGAAAGCACGCTAGAAAGCGGTACGGTAATTGGTCGCTTTGGTAAACACGCCGACGTTGAAGACGCAAACGGCGCAGTATCTCGCTGCCACATTCGCCGCACGGTAGACTCTGTAGTGTGTGGTGACAAGGTGTTTTTCAGTAAAGGGGATGACGCTGAGTCAGGTGTAAGTGGGGTTATTGAAATTGTAAAAGACAGGCACTCTGTCCTGACTCGCCCAGATTATTACGACGGTATTAAACCCATCGCCGCGAATATCGACCGTATTATAGTGGTTAGCGCTATTTTACCCACCCTTTCACTGAATATTATCGACCGTTATCTCGTTGCCTGTGAAGACATTGGTATCACGCCGCTTATCGTTCTTAATAAAGTAGAGCTGCTCAGTGAAGAGGAACGCGCAACCGTTACAGAGCAGCTTAAAACGTACGAAAATTTAGGCTACGAAGTGCTGTTTACCAGTTGTAAAACCGGTGAAGGCATTAGCAAACTCAATGAATACCTTAATGATAACATCAGCGTTTTCGTAGGGCAGTCCGGCGTTGGCAAATCGAGCCTTATAAACCAAGTTCTGCCAGACGCCGATGAATTAACCGGCGATATTTCAGATAACTCGGGACTAGGTCAACATACAACGACGGCGGCCAAATTGCTTCACTTGCCAGCCGGCGGTGATTTGATTGACTCTCCCGGGGTACGTGAATTTGGCTTGTGGCACATTCCTACCGAACGTATTACATGGGGCTTTATTGAGTTCAGAGATTATTTGGGCGGCTGCAAATTCAGAGACTGCAAGCACTTAAATGATCCGGGGTGCTTACTAAGAGAAGCTGTAGAAGAAGGAAAAATTAGCGCAGAACGCTTCGACAGCTACCATAGAATATTAACCACCATGGAAGAGCAGCGCCCTAGTCACAGCCAGCCTCCCGGGGCATAACAACTGCCACTAGGTTTCAACCTCACTGGAGCGCTAAACTCGTTGGAGCGACCGAAGAAGTACACGCACTACTTACGCGTAATAGCCGTCACTAACTCGGCGATTTATTCTTTTGGTGTGAACCACGTGCTTATGCTTTTGTGTAAGCACTCATAACCCTAAAGTTGCTCTTAATACCACGACTTACTATACAATAACGCTATCTATGCAATGCGTTATTGCTTGCATAAAAGAAACGGAGATATTTTGTGTTAGATTGGCTTAAAGTTAATTTACAATACGTTACACCAAAGCACCTGCTTTCACGCCTTGTAGGCAAACTTGCAGAAGCAGAAATGGGTAGCGTTACGACATTTTTCATCAAGGCGTTTATTAAGCAATACAACGTTGATATGTCAGAAGCGCTGCATGAGGAACCAGAGCATTATAGAAGCTTTAATAAGTTCTTCACCCGCCCGCTTAAACCTGAAGCCCGCACCATTGACGAAAACGATGACGTACTTATCCATGCTGTTGACGGTACGGTAAGTCAGTTTGGCGATATCCATAGCGACAGTATTTTTCAGGCGAAAGGCCATGACTTTAGCCTAACTACATTATTAGGTGGCAAGCCTGATGTAGCTGCGCCATTTAAAAATGGTAAGTTTGCTACCATTTACCTTGCCCCTCCTGATTATCACAGAATTCACATGCCTGTTGAGGGCACGCTTACTGATATGCTGTATGTGCCGGGCGAACTTTTTTCGGTAAATCCTCTTACAGCACAAAATATTCCAGGTCTGTTTGCACGTAACGAACGTGTTGTCGCGCTATTCGACACGCCTGTGGGCAAAATGGCAATGGTGCTTGTAGGCGCTACCATAGTGGCAAGTATTGAGACAGTTTGGGCTGGCACGGTTACGCCACCTGCGGGTAAAAACGTTCAGCACTGGACATATGAAAAAGACAGTGAAGCAGCAGTTTTCCTTGAAAAAGGTGCCGAGCTAGGCCGCTTCAAGCTAGGTTCGACCATTGTGGTGTGTTTCGAAAAAGACATGATTGATTTTGAAGACCTCGCCCCTGGTATGGTTACACGCCTTGGTGAGCCTATGGCGCTTAAATCAACCGCACAGGCTAGGGCTAAAGATAAGCACGTTAGCGATGAAACAGCCAGTGACGAAAAGAACGAGGCTTCGTCAGAGGGCGCTGACAGCTAATTTATGGATGCTGTTAAAAAAAGCCTGATCTCACTTCATTTCACGGTAATTTTACTTGGTGGTACAGCCCTTTTCTCTCGGCTTGTACCACTTAGCGCCAGTGATATCACTCTTGTTCGTTCAGTATTTGCCTGCATAGCGTTGTTTGCCTTTTTGAAATTGGCGAAGAACAAAATAAAGCTGAATTCAAAAAAAGACTACGGCGTTGCCCTCGGTTTAGGCGTGTTGATGGCATTGCACTGGGTCACCTATTTTGCCGCCATGCAATATGCTGGGGTGTCTGTTGGCATGATTGCCCTTTTTACCTTTCCTGTAATCACGGTACTTATCGAGCCTTTCTTTGAGCGGGTAAGGCTGGTCTGGCAGGATATCGTATCTACCGTTACGGTGGTCGTTGGCGTTTATTTAATAGTGCCAGAGACATCACTGGAAAATGACATTACCCTTGGCGTTCTTATCGGTATTGCTTCCGCCATCTTGTATTCGTTTAGAAACCTTATTCATCGTAAGCACTTTAAGCACTACAGCGGTGCGCAAGCCATGGCGTGGCAGACCTTGGTTATCAGTATTCTAATGTTGCCGGTAGGCAGTGCAGCAATAACCTCAGCGTCTACTAGTTCTTGGCTAATGCTATTGCTTTTAGGTACCGTATTTACTGCGCTTCCTCATGCACTTATTGCTGCGAGCCTACGTCACCTTAGGGCAAAAACGTTTTCGCTCATAGCCTGCATGCAGCCTCTTTATGGCGTTTTCCTTGCTATTATTCTGCTTAACGAAAAACCTGGTTTAAGTGCGTTGTTAGGTGGAATTCTTATTACGTCAGCATCAGTTTATGAAACGCTCAACACGCATAAGTTGCATAATGCAAAAGATGATTAAGCCGTGTTGTGATCTTTAAGGAAGAAATGTCTATGCTCATTTTTGCTCACCGAGGTGCCAGTAAAGCCGCCCCAGAAAACACAGTAAAGGCATTTAAACTGGCTTTCGAACAACGTGCCGATGGCATTGAGTTTGATACCTATCAGCACGAAAGCGACATTATTGTTTTTCACGATAGAACACTTACGCGCAGAGCACGGGAATCCGGCTATTTACTTGACGTACCGTGGCAATCCCTTACAGAAATGGACATTGGGGATGGAGAGCGCATACCGACCCTGACCGAAACACTGAATTGTGTTCCAAAAGACAAGTGGTGCAATATTGAGATAAAACACTTACGCGACGTAGACAGCTGGGTTAAAGACGTTAAAACGGCGGTACAGCAAAGCGGTATTAATGCTGATAAGCTACTTATCTCTTCTTTTAACCATCACTGGCTTCAAGCTATTGCGCTTAAGTGGCCCGAAGTGAAGATCGGCGCCTTATCTGCAAGCTACGAGCTTGACTGTACGGCGAGCGCCCGGGCTCTGAACGCTTATTCCGTAAACATTGCATTAGACGCCGTTGATAAGCAGTTTGTGCAAACGGCGCAGCAAGACGGATTTGACGTATTCGTTTATACCGTAGATGAGCCGAGAGACATGCTTATGCTTAAAGAGTGGGGAGTGACGGGCATATTCACTAACGTGCCCGATGTAGCGCTTAGTGTGTTGTCGCATTAACCCCTACTTTTTCAATGCGAAAAGTCTGTAGAACGCGTATCTGATACATACTCACACTATAAAAAAACGAGCCATTGGCTCGTTTTTTTTGGAATGCTTTTCTTGAAATGCAGCTTGGTCGACTACTTAAATTCAGTTGAAAGGTGGTCTGAAAACACCGTATTCTTGCAGCACTTACATTGTCTACACAATCTCATATTCACCCAGTGGCCGGCTACAATTAGTGCTGCACCTATCGCGATGGTAAAGGGTTCGTAGTGATGCCCAAAAATATCTTTGTGCCAATAAATGGCTCCACCCGTAAACAGCAGTGCCAGCGGGTAGTATTTGCCATGATAGCGAATCGCACCGCTAACCAAGGCGACTGCACCTACAATTAACGAAAAGGTTAATATCGTTCTTTCGAACCACACTTGTGCAAAAAAGCTAGAACCGATCAGCGGCAGCAGAGGCACCAAAACAGGTAGCGCGAGGCAATGCAACGCACACAAGCTCGACACCCAAATGCCAAGTTTGTCTAGTTTTGTTGGATTCTCGTCAATTGGAGTCATTACCCTAATTACCACCGTGAAAAAATGAGTTCGCGAACTATTCGCCAGAGACGTTATATTATAACAGACTCACAGAAATGAGAAACGTTCCCACATTAAATTTTGATCTTAACGAGATGAAAATGAACTAACTACGTATAAAGTGGGGAAAAAAAGCTATTCGTTTGGCGCTGTACCTAAGCGCTCAGCAACGCCTTTTTCTGCGGAGCTGTGCATTAGCCCACTGCTATGTAAGGCATTTTCTTCGGTCATGCTTACCTTGCTATCCTTCACATCGGCGTTATTAAGCGAAGCCGTTTGATTGCGTTCTTTGCCAAACTGCTTTGCCACTTTTGGTGCATGCGAAAAATAGTCGGCTACTGAGGTAAGGGTTAAACCTTCTTTTTCAAGTGAGGGTAAATGAGTTTTCAAGAAATCGACGGTTTCTGGGTGGGGATGACCAATCACAACAACATGACCATTCTTTTTAGCAATACGTTTCATGTGGTTGAACTGCTTAAGTAAGAATGCAGGCTCAAGCTTATGGTCCAGAAAGACCTGTCTACTTGCGCTAGGCACACCTAACCGCTGCGCAATTTCTTCACCTTTTGTGAGTACCGTGGTTCGGCTATCCACAAAAAATAAGCCTTGCCGCTTCACCTCTTTTAAGAGCGCTTCCATTCCTTTTTGCTGCCCCGTGAACGCACTTCCCATATGATTATTCACACCAACCGCGTTCGGCACGCTCTTCATTGCCTTTCGCAAATTGTAAGTAATGGCACCTGCGAACATGTCAGTGGTTAATCCAAGGGGCCCCATGTCCTTTCCACTTTGCGCCTGCATAGGCATATGCAGCATAACGGCCCTGCCTTCTTGCTCAGCGCGGAGCGCAATTTTAGAAGCCAGCGGCGTTTGCGGAAGTATAGAAAAGGTAATTTCTTTAGGGAGAGAAAAAGCAGCGACATCGGACGGCCTGTATCCCAGGTCATCTAATATTATAATTATGTCTGACTTTGCTTTTACTTGAAGGCTAGTTAGCCCGCATAAAACAAAGATTATACAAGGCATTAGCAGACGCAAAAGCATCTAAGTCACATCCGTTTTTCATCATTATTATTAAGCGCACACTACACAATGCTGTGTTTTTTCTAGAATACCAACAACTGATTAAGTTTCAACTTAGTGTCTGTCAATCTAGGATTAACCTGCCTAGTCTAGCCAAGAGCTTGGATTTAGCGCCTTGCCTTTATGACGAATTTCAAAGTAAAGGTTAGGATATTCCTGACCACCACTTCGGCCCACAAGGGCTATGCGTTCACCTTGCCTGACATCATCGCCAGCTTGCTTTAGTAACGCTTGGTTGTGACCGTAAACACTCATATACCCTTCGCCATGATCGACAATAGCGACCAGACCAAATCCGCGCAACCAATCGGCGTACAACACTTTTCCAGGCGCAATGCTGTTTACAGGGTCGCCCTCGGCACCATCTATCACAATGCCTTTCCAAGACACTTGCCCTTGGCGGCGACTACCGAATAAGTTTCGTATTCTGCCTTTTACAGGCGCTGCCAGCTTACCTTTTAATTTGGCAAGTCCATCCATACTCACTTCGGCTTCACGGGCAGCCCGTTCTGCGGCAATCCGCGCAGCTTCAATAGCGTCTTTCAGCGCTTTTTCATCAGCTTGTAGCGACGCAATACGCTGGTTTTCAGAGGCTATGGTTTTGTTTATTTTCTTAAGCGTTGCTTTTCTATCGTCTTGGCGGGTTATAAGTACTGCTCGCTGACCTTCTTGCTCATCTTTCAAAGCGGCAAGTGACAAGGCTTTTTCGCTAAGCTCTGCGTTAACTTCTTCAAGCCTAGCAACATTGCCCCTAAAGCTCTCAATCTCTTTTTGGCGCGCTTTTGCCACGTATTGATAATAGGTAATGACACGCTCGAAGGTTCGCGCGTCATCTTGGTAAAACAGCATTTTTGCATAGTCGTAATGCCCCGCCATAAATGCACTTTTAAGCTGGCTCGATAAAAGTGACTGCTGTTTACGGATAGCCGTTTTAAGCCCTTCTTGTTCTTCTTCGAGCTTCGCTTGTTCTTGCTCAATGTTTTTAAGTGACTGTCGGGTGCTGGATAGTGCTTTCGCCACTTTAGCGATTTCGAGTTCAGAGGCCTTCAGCACATTTTCCAATTCCTGTGCACTGGCTCTATTGTTCTCTAATACTTGCTGTCGAGCGCGCAATTCGGCCTGTAACTCAGCTAATTTTTCTTTTTGACTATTCGCACCGCCTTCTTGTGCAATAGCACTACTTCCAATCGGCATAATTGCAAGGGCAACTATGCACCCAATGATTGAAAGAAATAATCGTACTGACATACGTGCGCCTAGAACCTTAACTTTTTCATTGATGACTTAATGTGTTTCATCGTTGCTGTTAACAACGTTTTCCAGTGTATCTGACGCTCCTCCATATGCCCAGTGCAATTTGTTCGTAATATCAATCATCTAAAGTATTTAGCGCAAACCCGCTATGACTGACATTCATCATACTGAAAGGTAAGCTGGTTTCTCGCCCATTTTTCTATATACTTTGCACTCTTTTCATGGTCTGTAGACAGGGTTAGAGGTAATGGATCAACTAATTGAATTTGCTAGCAACAACTTTATTCTTGCTGGTATTTGGGTTGCGCTGGTTGCCATGTTGATATTTAGCTATATCAGTGCATGGACATCTTCAGTAAAAGAATTAAGCACGCACGAAGCAACGGTTTTGATGAATAAAGACGATGCGATAGTGCTAGATACACGCCCTGCGAAAGAGTTTAAAGCTGGCCATATTTTGGGTGCCAGACAAATTAAACCTGAAGAGTTGCGTGAGAAAAACTTCAAGAAACTTGAAAACAGTAAAGACAAACCCATTATCGTAGTATGCGCTATGGGTAATCAGGCTCGTGGTACAGCAAATGCGATGCTTAAAGACGGCTTCGCGAATGTGAGTGTATTAAAAGGCGGAATGAACGCGTGGCAAAGTGCCAGCCTTCCCGTTTCTAAATAACAGGTAACCTTTATGAGCAAAGTAGAACTTTACACCAAGGGCCACTGTCCTTACTGCCACCGTGCAAAAGTATTGCTAACGCAAAAAGGTGTAGAATTTATAGAATACCCAATAGATGTTAAGCCTGAACTGCGCGACGAGATGATTGAACGCGCAAACGGCGGCTGGACTGTTCCGCAAATTTTCATTGACGATCAGCACGTTGGTGGCTGTGACGATATGATGGCTTTGGAAGCACAAAGCAAACTAAATCCAATGTTGGGTTTGGCGTAAAGCGTCAGCGCATACAGCAACGCACTACATTAAATTAAAACGACAATTAAATAGGAAATACCATGGCTGACGAAAATCAGACAAATAACGGCGAAGCAGCGGGCGCACAAGCGCAACAGAGTGCTCAGTTCAATATTCAACGTATCTACACAAAAGACATTTCTTTTGAGTCTCCAAACGCGCCAGCTATTTTCACAAAAGAGTGGAAGCCTGAAATTAAACTAGACATCGACACTAGCACTAACAAGCTAGAAGAAAATGTATTTGAAGTCGTACTTTCAGTTACCGTTACGGCAACGCTTGGTGAAGAAACAGCATTCCTTTGTGAAGTGCAACAAGCAGGTATCTTCGCTATTGGCGAAATGCCAGACCAAAACAAAGCGCACACGCTGGGCTCGTTCTGCCCGAACATGCTTTTCCCATATGCGCGTGAAACCATTTCTAACTTGGTTAACCGTGGAACATTCCCTCCACTTAACCTAGCGCCTGTAAACTTCGACGCTATCTTTGCAGCTTACGTGCAAAAACGTGCACAGCAAGCGCAGGGCGAAGCGCCAAAAATGGACGCCTAATTAGGTGAACATGAAAGGCGTGGACATGAAGTCGCATTCGGTTTCAGAGTCTGTTTCAGTATTAGGGGCGGGGTCTTACGGCACCGCCCTTGCTTTTTGTCTTGCCAGAAATGGCAACCCCACACTGCTTTGGGGCCGTGATGAAAAGCACATTGCCGAAATGGAAGCGAACCGAGAGAACGCTCGTTATCTTCCAGGCGCAACATTTCCAGATGCCCTAGTGGTAAATGCCAACTTAGAAGAAGTGGTAGCCGCCAGCCAAGATATTTTAGTGGTTGTACCTAGCCATGCATTTGCGGCTATGCTTCAAAGCTTAAAGCCATTGCTTAAACCGCATCAACGCATTATTTGGGCGACCAAAGGACTTGAGCCAAAAACTGGCCGTCTGCTTCGCGATGTGGCAGAGGAAATACTGGGTACCGACTATCCCCTAGCCGTGTTATCAGGCCCTACTTTTGCTAAAGAAATGGTAGCAGGCTTACCTACTGCAATTTCGCTGTCTTCCACTGACGATACGCTGAGTGACGAATTTGCAGCAAAGCTGCATTGCGCAAAGTCGTTCAGAGTATACAAAAACTCAGACTTTACTGGCGTTCAGCTTGGTGGTGCGGTTAAAAACGTTATCGCTATAGGCGCGGGCTTAGCCGATGGCCTTGGTTTTGGTGCAAACGCGCGAACGGCGCTGATCACCCGAGGTTTAGCAGAGCTTACCCGTTTGGGCGTGAAGCTGGGTGCAAATCCAGAAACCTTTATGGGTATGGCGGGTCTTGGCGATTTAGTTTTGACTTGCACCGACAATCAATCGCGCAATCGTCGCTTTGGGCTGGCTTTGGGTCAAGGCAAGAGTGTCGATGTTGCTATTGACGAAATCGGACAGGTGGTTGAGGGATATCGCAACACTGAAGAAGTGCACATTTTATCTAAGAAAGTAGGCGTAGAAATGCCTATTTGTGAACAAATTTATGCTGTGCTTTATCACGGAAAATCCCCTAAAGAGGCGGCCTTAGCTCTGCTTGGTCGAGACCTCAAAAAAGAAGCCTAATGCACAAAAAAGCCCTGTTCACAGGGCTTTCGTATTGCTGCTTGAGAAAATCTAAAAGCTATGACGAAGTGATGTCGGCGCCTGCGCTTTCTCTGTAGGTGGCAATGACAGAAGAGAGTACGGCTTGATAGCTACTGATCACAGATTGCCTAGCCGAGAAAAAGCTACGTTGAGCATTAAGCAAGTTCAGAAAGTCAGTGTCACCAGCTTTGTAGCGAATATCCGCAAGATGATAAAGCTGCTGATTGTTCTCGAGCGAGGCTAAAGCGTAGCGGTAGTTTTGTTTATTGAATACTAAGTTAGTTTGGCTGTTTAACAACGCTTCTATCGCGCTAAGCACCGTCTGCTGATACTGTAAAATCGCCAAATCAACATCCGTTTTTGCCGCCTTCTCTGCAGCTTCTAACCGTCCCCCGTCGAACAGGGTTGCTGCTGAGCTTACTGCTGCGCCTAAGGTCCACCCTTGCGCTAAATCTAAAAGATCACTCACACCAATATCTGCACTTAAGCTCATGCCTGGAAGACCTGCCACTGACGCTTCGTAAAACGCTAAATCAGCCTGCTTAAATTGCGCTATAGCTAACTGAACATCTGGACGCTGCTTCAATACCTCAGCGCTTAATATAGGTGCCACTTCGGGCAGTGAAAAATCGGTTAGCGAAAGGGAAAGCAGCGCTTTTTGTTCAGGCGTATTAAATTGCATAGATTCATTACCTAACAATACCGCTAATGCCCGCTCATTAAGCGTTAAACTATTGCTCAGTCGCAGCACCTCCGACTGAGCAATGATCAAGGTATTGCGCTGCTGGGAAACCTCAATACCTGAGGTATCCCCCTCTTCAAAGCGAATTTGAACTAGATTTAGCAGCGCTTCGCTAATCTCAACGTTTTGCATCGCAATAGACAGCCGCGACTGCAGTGAAATTTGCTCAAGAAGGGTATTTATAAACAACGCCTGGGTGTCTAACAGCGCATCGGTAAACTGATACTGTGCAGTATCGATACCTAACTGACGACTGCGCTGCTGAGCATCTCGTGTACCCCATATGTCCGCGTCATAACTCAACCCCAATCCACCTGAGGTAGAGTGGCTTGAACGGCCGCTATCTAGGTCTCTTCCACTGCGTCCAGATGTCCTCGCCGTTATAGTCGGAACGTCACCTGCGTTAACTTGTGCTAACAGAAATTGCGCTCGTTTCACCCTCTGCTCGGCTTGATTAAGGGTTAAATTTTGGCTTTCAAGCGACTTCATAACGGGCGCAAGTTCAGCCACCTCGAACACCTTCCACCATGATGTTGTTATTTGACTAGTCGCGTCCACAGACTTCGCTTTTTGTAGCGCCTGCGTGTCAGTTTCGGGCAACGTTGTAGAAGGTGAATAAGCGCAGCTTGCGGTCAGCACGATACAAGAGAACGCGCACAGTAATGAACGAGCGGCAAGAGGCACAGAAAAAAGAAAAGAATGCATGGCGTTACTCCTCTGCCAACGCGTCAATGGGATTAAGCTTTGATGCTTTTTGAGCAGGGGCATAACCAAAAATGAGCCCTACAGCGAGAGATGTGACAAAAGCCAAAACGGGCGGCATTAGCGTGTAGGCGACAGGCACACTGAATGAAGCTACGATAAGGACAACAAAATAGCCCAGAAGAATGCCGAAGATACCACCCAAGATACACACTACCCATGCCTCGATATTGAACTGGCGCAATATATCGCGAGGTTTTGCGCCTGTGGCGATGCGTAGTCCAATCTCCCTCTTGCGCTCAGATACGTTGACCAGCATGATATTCATTACACCGATACCGCCAACAAACAAAGATATGGCAGCAACAGACGCCAAGAGCCAAGTTAACGTGTCTTGCGTTTCCGTGACCGCCTCTACCAGAGACTCTGTGGTACGCACCATCACGTCTTCTTGTCCGTGACGTTCTACCAACAGTGCCAACACATCGTCTTTTACCTGAGTGGCTACTTCGGTACTTTCTGCCTTTATGGTAATGCTGCTTAAGTAATTCCGACCAAATACCTTCAAACGGCCAGTTGTAACCGGAATGAGCACTTCGTCATCCATATCGTTACCACCTGCACTGGCGCCCTTAGAATGAAGTACACCTACGACCTGATAGAAGGCATTTTGCATCAAGATGTACTCGCCTACTGCCCGATATTTATCTTCAAACAGGGTCTCTGCTACCGTATCTCCAATTACCACCACAGGTGCATAATTTGTTACGTCTTCGTCGCTGAAAAACACGCCCTGCGCCATTTCCCAGTCTTTAGCATGAAAGTAGTCAGGTGTCGTGCCTGTAATACGTCCTGAAAAATCGTTTTCGCTGTAGCGGATGGTTGCCCTTGCACTTCTTTCCGGCGCGACATAAGCCACACCCAGAACACTTTTCAATGCAGTGGCATCGGCTAATGTCAACGATGCAATATCACCGGATGAGCGCATGTTTCGTCCACCCGGCCTAATCGAAATCAGGTTCGTGCCAATGGTTTCAATGCGCTCTAGTACCTGCTGTTTACCTCCCTCACCGATGGCCATCATGGTCACCACTGCCGCTACTCCAATAATAATTCCCAAGAGTGTGAGCAAGGTTCTAAACCAATTCATTCTAAGGGCAGTGAACGCCATAGATAGGGCTGAAGAAAGTGAGATACTTGGAAAAGGTTTAATTGCCGGTACTGATTTAGGCTCTTGAGAATGTGCGTTCTGCACTGAAGCCGCATTCTTTTCAAATGATTCACTTGTGCTAGGCGCAGCGGTTTTAGTATCTGTTACAATTTTCCCATCAAGCAAGTGTATTTGCCTGTCGGCATGTTCAGCAACTGCACTATCGTGGGTGATAAGAATAATAGTCACCCCTTCTGCGTGTAGCTCGCGAAGCAATGCCAGTAACTGTTCTCCGCTGGCCGAGTCAAGCGCCCCCGTGGGCTCGTCGGCTAATATTACTTCTGCACCGTTAATTAAGGCGCGGGCTACCGAGACACGCTGTTGTTGGCCACCAGAAAGCTCTCCGGGCTTGTGCTCTTTTCTGCTTGCAAGCCCAAGTTTATCAAGCAACTGTTGCGCTTTTTGAGTACGCTCTTCGCTAGGCGTACCGCTGTATATTGCTGGCAGCGCCACGTTTTCAGTGGCGTTTAGCGACGACAGTAGCTGATAGCGCTGGAAAACAAAACCAAACGTTTTCAAGCGAAGAGCAGAAAGCTGGTCTGGGTTCAGCGAAGACACTGATTGTCCGTGGATACGGTACTCCCCTTCTGAAGGGGTGTCTAAACATCCTAGGATATTCATCAAGGTCGACTTTCCTGACCCGGATTGCCCCATAATGGCGACAAATTCACCCTTATCGATTGATAACGAAACGTTATCCAATGCGGTGACTTCAAACCCTTCTGTTTTGTAGCGACGTGATACGCCATTAAGCTGTATTAACGACATATTAGAATCCGTCACGGCGGCGCGGTGGGCCTGATGGCGGCTGCCCACCCGGCACTCTGCGCATACCCGCGGCCGGCATAGCGGTGCCGTCTGCTAGACCCACAACCACTTCATCACCTTCTGATAGGCCTTCTATAATTTGAATATGGGTTCTATTTTTTATGCCTACTTTTACTGGCGTGCGAACCACATCATCGCCCTGTTTAAGCATCACGAATTGATTGCGAGCTCGTCCTTTTACTGCCGCTAACGGCACAGAAAGCGCGCCTTTCACCTGCTCTTGCACAAAGAACACTTGGGTAGTCATGGCGTCCATTAACGTGCGATCAGGATTCTCAACATCGATTAGCACTTGGTATAGCACTACGTCATTAAGTACAGTGGGTGTAGGTAGCACTTGACGAACGGTAGAGTGGTAAAAGGTTTTGTTATCGCCTAAGGTAGAGAAATAGACTGGCATGCCGCGCTTTATTTTCTGCACATCGGCTTCAGACACTTCTGCGCGTAGGGTCATTACTGATAAATCGGAAATTTGAAGCAACACGGGGGCGTTTTGATTGGCATTCAGGGTTTGCCCCTCACGCACCGGTAAGGTCGCTACGGTTCCGGATATTGGCGCAAATATTTTTGCAAACCCGAGCTTAGTAATATCCCCTTCCAGCGAGGCTTCGTCGGCTTTAATCTGTGCGATGCTCGCCGTGATCTTGGTATCGATAACTTTAAGGTTTGTATCGCTGCTTACGACTACATCTTGGCTGACTGCATTTTGCTTAAACAAATTTTGATTGCGTTGCGCTCTCACTTCGGCGAGTTCTCGCTCTGCCCGCAGCTGAGCCAGCTGTGCTTTTTTGCTGTCCAGCGCCGCTTGAGAGTTCTGTACTTGTGTTTCAAATACACGGGCATCGATCTCTACCAGCAAATCGCCTTCTTTAACAATATCCCCCTCTTCTACGTGAATATTGTCTACCTGACCTGAAACCTGCGCGCCTACCTCTACGTAGCGCTTGGGCTCAAGCTGACCTGTAGACACCAAATTTAATTCGATGTCTCGTATCTTTGCATCTTGAAAGAGATATTCGGTATTTGTCTGAGGTGAGTATAGCCATGCATAAACAGCATAAGCAGGCACAAACACAATAATTGCAATGAGCAGTACTTTAATGGGTAGAGGGAGTTTCAAAGCATTCGATCCATAAAAAAAACTGAATGCAATATAGCGAATGTAAAGATTCGCCACGAGAGACAATCTTTACATTTACGCTATCTTTACAGACATTTTTAAAGGCTGAATAAGCTTTTGATTTAAATGGTTAAAAGAGTTTTTAGCAAAACAGTAAGCGTTAAAGAAAGTACTAACGAGCACCCTCGTAACCAAACTGACGCCAGCTTTCATACACAAATACCGATACTGCATTAGACAAGTTCATACTACGACTGTCTGGCAACATAGGGATGCGAACACGCTGCTCTGGGGGAAGCGATTGAATATAGTCGTCTGGTAAACCTCGGGTTTCCGGTCCGAAAATTAACGCATCGCCTTTTTGATAAGACACATCGCTGTGAAATGCTTTGCCTTTCGTTGTGCAAGCGAATACCCGTTTTGGCTTAGCATCATTTAGGTAAGCGTCTAAATTGGCGTGGCGCTTTACGTGAGCAAACTCGTGATAATCTAAACCTGCGCGTCGAACGCGTTTATCGTCCCATTCAAAACCCAAGGGCTCGATTAAGTGCAACGTAAAGCCACTGTTTGCGCATAAGCGGATGATGTTTCCCGTATTTGGCGGGATCTCTGGCTGATAGAGTACGATATCGAGCATGCTTTTTTAAATTACCTTCACAGTTAACAACTCGTTTATTTTATACCGAAACGCCATTCTTCATCACCCTTGCACACACTTTTATTACCTGTGAAATAGAAAGCGCTGCTCTTAAGTATGATTACCTAACTAAATGTTAGCTTTGGCTGCACTTATGTAGACGGGTCTTCTGTCAAAAAGTCGAGAATACGCGCCACAGAGCGCTCGCGAATGTCGTCAGACTCGGTGAATAGCTCATGGTAAGCGCGGGGCACTATTTCAAGTTTTGCATTTGGCATAAGCTGAGCCACGCGGCGCTGACGGTTATTATCAATAATCGCGTCATCGTCTGCACTTAATACAAGCGAGGGCGTTGTAATAGCGCGTGCGCTACTTTCAATTTTGTTCATAGCCTGATGCGCCGCTGCCAACCACTCTGTAGTCACGCCACCAAGCTGAATATCCTGCTCTTCGTCATACAGTTCACGAAATAGGGAATAGCGGGTTTTGCTGTGGGTGAGCTTATTAAGTGAAAAAGGAAACGCGATATACGGGGTTTGACCAAAAAAGTACCCCGCATCTTTCTTTTTCATCCTGTTTACCGCAAGGCCTGTGCGAATTAAGCCATTCGCCAACCAATTGGGCAGAGCCGGTTTAATGCCAAACATGGGTGAAGCTAAAACGGCTTTTGAAAACAAATTCGGAAGACGCAGCAGCGTGAGTGCACCAATGGCGCCCCCCATCGAATGGCATACCAACTGTAACGGGCCTTGCTGCAGTGGCTTTACGATAGTTTCTACGAACATAACGAAGTCATCAACGTAGTCGTCAAAATCGGCAACATAACCATGCTGAGGGTCACGGGTCATCCTGTCTGACAAACCTTGGCCTCTGTGATCTAAGATGAATACGGCGAAACCATTTTGATAGAGATCGTAAATGAACTCTTTGTACTTTAAATAAGATTCGATTCGACCAGAGCATATTACAATGGTAGCTCGCGGCGATTCTGGGATACAGTGCGCAAAGCGTACCTTGATATTGTCTTTCCCAGAGAAGTGGCCCTGAGTAACATTGTTTTGCCAGAAGGGATTGATATACGTGGCAAAAGTGCTGGCTAAGTTATTTTCAGACGTGAACGTCCAGTTCATAAATACCCTATTACAGTCAAATTGCGCTCTTTATTAGGCTACGGAGTGCTATCAACGTTCCCAATCATAACTTCGGAAATGACATAGTAACTCGTAGCCCACCGCGCTCAGCAGGTTCAGCGATTATGCGTCCATGATGCAACTCAACTGCCGCTTTTGCAATGGATAAGCCCAAGCCTACGCCTCCTGACTCGCGCTCTCTGGCAAGAGTTGCCCTGTAAAACGGTGAAAATATACGCTCACATTCCTCAATGGTTAACCCGTCGCCGTCATCTGTAATGTGAATACACCAATGCTGCGCATCTTCGCTAAACGCAATATGTGTGACGAGTTTGCTATGGCGTATGGCATTGCGAAGAACATTCTCGACAGCGCGACAAAACATCATGCTGTCAATGACTACCGTTTTTTTAGGTATATCGTCAATTTTTAACTGCTTGTTTTTGTTTGCCACTTCAAAGTTAGCGTCGGTCAGCACATCGTTGAGCACTAAAGACAAAGCGTGTTTTTGCATGTTGGCTTCGCCAGCTTCAGCACGACTAAGAGTAAGTAATTGGCTTACCAGCGCTTCCATACGATCAGCCTCCCGCTCAACACGAGATAACGTGGCTGGGTCTACATTTTGCTGATGAGCAAGACCTAGCGCCATTTGCAGTCGCGCTAGGGGTGAACGAAGTTCGTGAGAGACATCAGCCAATAATCGCTTCTGTGCGCCCCACATTGATTCGAGCTGTTCAGCCATTTTATTGAAATCGCGCGCCAACTGGCCTAACTCATCCTGACGCTTGGCAGCCTTGCCCACCCGCGTTTGCCAGTCGCCGCTTGCTAAACGTTTTGCTGAACCCTGAATGTGCAAAATAGGGTTGGTCAGCGTTTTGGCGAATAGCCAGCTCAAAAGCGTGGTAGTAATAAGTGCAATCGCCAAAAACAGCAGAACCGGAGGAGTTTGCTTTTCGGGCATATCTAGCTTTACCGCAAAAAGCGCAAAGCGTGAATTGTCTCGCTCGAAGAAAACCGGGCCGAGAATTTTGAATGCGCCGCGCTTTACTGCAATCGGGGAGGTTTGATTTACCAAACGCAGTAAATCTTCTTTATCGTTGTCACGAAGCGGAGGGCCTCCACCTGAAATAAGGCGGTTGTCGCGAATATCTACCGCAACCAGTCGACCTCTCACGCCACGTGAATTGCGATCTAGCGTCTCATGTAACGGTAGGTCCTGAAAGCGCCCACGCTGCATCCGCTCAATGGCTTGATTTAAATCTTCTACTTCGCGAGGCTTTATTTGCACAACTTGAAGGTCTTCAAAAAAGAGGCGACTTCCCCAAATGGCCAAAAGCGATGTAACAATGAACGTTGCCCAAAACCACAGAAACAAGCGGCCCATGATGGCCCGCGTTGGGCTGATGCTGCGTAACAGTTTTACCATTAATGGCTTCCAACAATTAACATGTACCCTACTCCGCGGATGGTTTTGATTTTTTCATCTACGGCTACTGCACTGATTTTCTTTCGCAGGTTGCTAACATGCATATCAATGCTTCTGTCAAAAGCTTGCAGTGGCTTGCCGAGTATCTTTAAGCTTATTTCTTCTTTCGTTACCCGCTGAGCGGCATTTAGCATTAGTAAGCGCAAAATTAAAAACTCAGTTGTGGTTAGCGTTAATTCCACATCGTCTACTTTAGCGAGCTGGCTACTTGGGCTTAAAAAGATGCCATTCACAAATAAATCTTGCTCAACCGCTCCTCCCGTTGAGGAAAGATTATGACGACGCACAATCGCTTTTATTCGCGCCACCAGCTCACGATGGTTAAACGGTTTCGGTAAATAATCATCGGCGCCCATTTCCAGACCTAAAATGCGGTCGTAATCATCGCCTCTTGCTGTCAACATAAGTACAGGCGTGCTATGGCTGACACGAAGTTTTTTCAACACATCGAAGCCATCCATCTTTGGCATCATCACATCCAATAAAATAAGATCGTAATGTCGTCCAGATACAGCTTCAGATAACCCTTCTTCGCCGTCGTTACGCACTTGCACTTGATAACCCATACTCGACAGGTACGTGGAGAGCATTTCAGTTAGCTCAAGGTCATCATCAATAACAAGGATAGACTGCAAATGAAAATCTGAACTCATGGTATTAAACTCTTTAACGGTTGGAACTGCTGACCTTTGATTCATGAAAGTGCCTGTAATTTTTATAAACTTCAACCTGCGCTTGTGGTGAGTCTTGTCTAAATTAAACGAAAAACACTGACAAACGCATACTATATCTTTTCAGACCTTTACAATTACAAAACGGCATCACCTTTACAGAAGCTTTACAGTGTGTTGACTGCTTTTTGTATTTATCACGCTAGGATTAGCGTGTCCGAACAAAAAGGAGACGACAATGAAAAAGTTATTAATTGCTAGTGCAACTGTAGCGGCGATTAGCTTAGGTGGACTTGCGTTGGCTCAGCCAGCAGGCCCTGGTATGCGTCACCACGAACCGGTTAAAGAAATTGTTAAACACCTTCGCGGTTTAAGCTTAAGCGACGCACAACGCGAAGAGATAAAAACACTCATAAGCGCATTTAAAGACGCTAACCCTCGACCTGAAAATCACGATAGTGAGAAGCCAAGTTTCGATTTTGAAACTGCTTCTGAGGCACAAATCAGCACCTTTATACAAACTCAACTTGAAGAGCGTGAGTCGAAACACTTTGCGCTTGCGCAACTACGCCACAATATTTTTAACGTGCTAAGTGAAGAGCAGCGAGCGAAAGTCTTGGCACGCGAAGAAAGTAGAGATCAAAAAAGAGCGGCGAAAGGCGATAAGCGACGCAACGCGTCTGACGAGCAAAAGTCACAATTTGCAAAACGTATGGATGATGAAGGCAAAGGCAAAAAATTCCGTGGTCACGGTAAAGGTGAAAGAGGCGACAGAGATCACCAGCGGGATGGCACGCCGTTTAAAGGCATTGACCTGACCGATGATCAGCTGGCAAATCTTGCTGAACTTCGTGAATCATTCAAGGGTACATCCAAAGCCAATAGAGAAACGTTGCGAAGCTTTAAGGATGCCCAGCGCGATCTGATTAGAAGCTCGTCTTTCTCACAAGACTCTTGGAACGCTCTTGTTGCCCAGTACAAAGACGACCTTGTCAGTGCTGGTGTTGAAAAAGCCAAACAGCGCCAGGCCATGTTTGCAGTACTAACGCCTGAACAGCAAGCTGAGTTAAAAGCGCAGCGCGAAGAAGGTCGAAAGCTACGTGACTTACTGCGTTCTTAGTATTCAGTAACACCCTAACCCACCGTAAAAAGTGCTGGCCTTGGCCAGCCTTTTTTATGGCTGGCTTCCAACCTGCTGACTTTCTTTTAGCCTACGTTTCGCCGAGAGAGTTAACGGCGTGACAAAATCACCAATATGTACGCTATCACTACCTGACTCCGCTTTGAGTAAACTGACGTCATCAGAAACTTCGTACACCTGCAAAGTCAAAGTCTTCGTTGAAAACAGTCCCGGCTTTCTTGATAAGCCCAATGCAGGCAGCGCCCGTTGCTTAACCAATGAAAACTCATCGCCCACGGCTAACCCACTATTTTTACCCAGATCTATAGCAATGTAGTCAGGCGAGATATCAATGACCTGCGCATAAGTCGTTTCGCACTGAAGTGCCGCGTGAATGTCAGTAATAGCAGCGTGTACCGTATTGAGGACCATGCGGCCAAAATCACTGCGCCACAACAAGCTGTTGCTCATATCCACCGAATAATGTTGAGAAAAGGGCCAATCGGCCTCGCTGTGATAGCTATCATTAAAAATCACCTTGGCTTTGAAAGTGTCGAGCACGTAAACCTGAACGGTAAAATTCCGGCGAAGCGCAACACCATCAGTTTCAAATACCGAGGTAGCCTGCGACACCTGTTCGAAAAGAGAAATGTCCTTTACAAACCCGAATACCACAAACTGCTGCCCATATTCACTTCGCAGAAAGGTCGACATAGCCGTTAAATCAATGTCTGACAAACTGGAGGTTAACCAGGTGTTAGCGTTAATAAGAGAAACAGGAATCTGGCTTACATCTCCACTTTGATAAAGACCGTTGAGTTGCTGAGCAAATCGTTGAGACACGTGACTGCCAAATGAATAGAGCATGCCAGTCGCGGCCTGTTGGGGTGATGTTAAAGGAAATTCTGTCACTAAAATGCGATGGGCAAGTCCGTTGTTAGTGCAATTGAACAGAGGCGTAATGTTTACATTCACCACCACTGTAAGCGCGTCGTCTTTGAGTGTTTCGCTTATGATCTCTACTCTTTGAACTCTGCCCTGAGAACGAATTTCGGCTTTGCTGGATAGGAGTAGCCCGTCTACCGTGATATCCTGCGCGGAAATGGTACTGCCACTGCGAAAAGCCGCGTCAGCAATGGCATTTTGTATGGCGCTGGTTCTCACGTCGCTAAGTTCTGCGCCAGCGAGTGCCATTGTAGCTTCACCCTGTACCCATTGAGCCCATGCGTGCTGAGTAACCAAAGAAGGAAGTAGTACCAGCAAAGCAGTAAGACTGATGCGTAAGCTTGGCAAAATAGTGCCTTTCATCGCGCTTATCCAAATATTGAAAACAGCTTGCCAATCACCGTTCGCTGCTGATTATCTTGCAGCTCACCCGTACCGCTATACTCAATTAACGCGTTGCCGACTTTTGAAGACAATACGGTATTACTTTCATCCACATCTTTTTTTCTTACCTCTCCTGAAAAGCGAATGTATTCTTTTCCTCTGTTCATCATTATCCACTTTTCACCCGTTACCAGTAAATTCCCTGCCGGCGTTATTCCCGTAACATACACGGTAATGCTGCCACTCATCGAATTTGACTGCTTAGTTTTAGCAGAGCTGGCGAACTCACTGTCCTGTTCGTGCTCCACCTCAACGTCATCTTCGTCAATTCGAATTCCCCCCACTTTTAGTGTGACGGGAGACAAATCAAAGGATGTGTTTTTGTCTGTATTAAAATCGAGCGACTTCTCCGACTGCGTCTGTTCTTCAAGCTTAACTAGAATCATATCCCCCACTTTGAAGCTTGCGTGGCGTTCATAAAGCCCTACAGAGTGCTCAGGATTAAATAGCGACCCCGTGGGTACATGCAAGGTCGACGTTGGCTCCATCCTAGGGGGTGAGTAACGGGGATCGCCAGGCGACGGCTCTTCCTCAACAGGCTTTACAGCTCGTTGCGACACATTTGGGTTGGTAGGGCTACTTTGAACAACCTGTTCTTCGTCAGTGAGTGTTTGGGCACAACCACCAAGTGTAAAGATTGCGATTAGTGTGTGTATATGGCATCGAACTTTCATGACATTGCTCAGTATTAGTTTTTATGCAGTGTGTAAATTAAGTGCCATCCATGACCTAACAGGAGCAAGTGTAAACGAACAAATTAAAAGAAATCTCGTTCACTTGACTTATTTGCAAAACCTTTACAAATCAAATATATGCCTGCGGGTAAGGGGATGTTATGGCCTTAGAAAACACAACAACTAACACTGCTGAAAATGGCGTCAGCGCACTACTTTCAAAATTTGGTTTACATACTGCTGACATTGAAAGTAAATCGGCAAATTCAACGGAAGTAGCCAATGAAGCGGCAACCAGCGGCCAGTCTTTGCCGTCTTTGTTCGCATCGTTACTCGCAATAGAGAATCAACCGAATGAAGCTGATGCAATCGACAGCAAAATATCAGGCGAAGCTAATCTCTCAACACAATCTAATATACTTACCGGCACAGCCAGCGATGTTCAAGGCGCATTATCTTTGCTTTCTGGTACGAGTAGCGTCAATGGGGTTTTATCAGATGATGCAATTGCCACCATGCAAGGCACGCTGTTAAATGCATTGCAAAACAATGTATTTCAATCGCTAGTTACCAACAATGATACGTCCGTAAATGCTACTACTAGCGTTCTGGGAAATGGTGATAGCAACGCGGCTGCCAATAATCAAAGTGATACTACTCCAACACTCTTCGATAATTTGTATTCCGGCGCTTTCGGAGACGATGGGCTTGATCTTAAAGACGGATTTGATGCGTTAAATATTGCAAATCACCTACCCATAGTTTCGGATATTTATGAAGCAACCACGTCAAATCACACGGCCGCGGCAGCAAGCTTGGCGGGAAGTTTTTTATATGGCGGAATAGGCGGATTAATGTATAACGCTATCGATTTGACCGTAGAGAATGTGACAGGACAAAGCATCTCAAACAATATGTGGTCGATGGGGCAGTCTTTACTCGCGTCAGTTTTTAGCAATCCAAGCATCGACAGTAAGGTAAGTGCTAACATTTCAGGTGCGCCACAAACGCAGGCGAGTGATGCCACCGCATCTATTCAGACTGATGATATAACCACCGGAATAACCAACAAGGCAGCAGATGCTGCCTACCAGTTCGTTCAACGAGGTTTCAATTAACCTAAAGACCAGCTTCTGCCCACCAAACTACAAGGCCGTTGATTTAACCAATCTTAAAAATTCGGTTTAACTGGCTTGTAGTCGGGTGACAGAAAAAGCGGCGACGTTATTACTAGGTCAGCTGTGGCGGGTGTGCAGGCAACTGGTACATTCCATACCGAACACAGTCGTAGCAGCGCTTTAACGTCAGGGTCGTGAGGCGCTGGGTTTAGCGGATCCCAGAAAAAGAAAAGTGCATCTAGCTTATTCTCAGCGATGAGTGCTCCTATCTGCTGGTCGCCCCCAAGCGGGCCACTTTTGTAGCGCGTAACTTCTAGCCCCGTTTCATTGGCAATTAAACCGCCTGTTGTGCCTGTTCCCACTAAATTACACTGTTTGAGCACATCAATGTGCTGCTTAACCCAAGCAAGTAGCTCAGGCTTTTTATGATCGTGCGCAACAAGCGCCAAGGTAAGTTTGCCCATTTTATTTTCCGAGTTAATCCTAACAACCAATACTCACGGCCACTGTCGACATACGGTAACAATTTACCAGCTTTGCATGGTTAGACACTGTAACTAGTCATATCACGCATTAATGATGAACGACGTGCATTACTGGTAAACATTTCCACTCAACCATGCCATACAGTGAGTATAAATATTCAGTTCTATTGCGTAACTTGTCAACTTACTGTCACAACTATAAATATATTATTAGTTATATTTTTTGTGGCGTAGTCGCCGCAACCACCCAATAAAATATTTATACATTTTTATTGCATAAACATTCAGATTAGATACACTAGTCGACGGTTAAAGCATCCAACTCATAATTTTGAGTTGCGACTTGATAGGAATTGATGATGACACAACCAACTCGCGTTGTTGGTTCAACCACTGGCAACGATAAAGAGTTTACCTCTCCCCTGGCTGGCTACACGATGCATAGCGTACGACGATGCGTGCGCCTTTCTATGCTTTTGCGGTAGCACACTTTTTACCTTTGTAATGTGGTAGCGGTTAGGCAAGGATTTACGCCCAACCAGTTTACAAAGGTAAAAAGTGTTTTTTTTTCTCCTTTTATTGAATTTTTAATTATGTACAGCGTTTCGATTATTGGTGCCAGTGGTTACACAGGGGCACAACTTGTTCAGTTAGTTATTCAGCACCCTAAACTTGCATTAGCGGGGACTTACGTATCTGAGAATAGTAGCGATGCGAGTAAAAATATTGCAGAGCTTCACGGCAACTTGGCTCACGTTAATGCCACACTGACGCCTATTTCGGATGCGGCATTAAAAGAAATGGCTGACGGTGTCGATTTTATCTTTCTTGCCACACCGCACGAGGCGAGCCACGACTGGATGCCTGTCCTATCTTCGGGCAAAGCCAAAGTGCTCGATTTGTCGGGTGCATTCAGGCTAAAAGACACCAATGTCTTCGAACAGTTCTACGGCTTTCCACATACGCAAGAGCAAAGCTTGGCTCAAGCTGTTTACGGCCTTGCCGAGTGGCACGAAGCGCAAATTGCCTCTGCCGACGTTATCGCTGTGCCGGGTTGCTATCCCACTGCGAGCCTTAGTGCACTTAAACCTCTTGCTCACAACAATTTACTAGATGAAAGCGTACGCCCCGTAATTAACGCTGTTTCCGGCGTATCGGGTGCAGGTAGGAAAGCCAGCCTAACCACAAGCTTTTTTGAAGTTAGTCTGCAGGCATATGGCGTGCTAGGTCACCGTCATACCCCTGAAATTGAAGCTTACTTGGGTACCCCCGTTATCTTTACGCCGCACTTAGGTAATTTTAAAAGAGGAATTTTGGCGACCGTAACCGTTAAGGTTAAAGCTGGTACCACCAGCGCACAACTTGAACAAGCGTACACTGACGCCTATGCTGATAAACCCATTGTGCGTTTGCGCAAGAGTTTTCCAAAAATTGATGACGTTGCTCATACCCCATTTGTTGATCTGCATTGGAAGTTAGATGAAGCATCTGGATACGCAGTGATTACCGCTGCAATCGACAACGTAATGAAAGGTGCTGCCTCTCAGGCAATACAGTGCCTTAACATAATGACGAAACAACCAGTAGAGACAGGGTTAGTACTATGAGTGTTTCACCAATTGTAATTAAAGTTGGCGGTGCATTACTCGACGACACCGCCGCAATGACACGTTTATTTCTAAGCGTAAAAGACGTGCAGGCCACACGCCCCGTCGTAGTGGTTCACGGAGGCGGACCATTAGTGGAAACGCTAATGGCGAGTCTTGGTCTTCAAAGCACAAAAATAGATGGCCTTCGGGTTACGCCCGATGAACATATGCCTTATATCTGCGGAGCGCTTGCAGGCTCTGCCAATAAGCAACTATGCGCAGCGGCTTTGGCTTCAGGCTTAACCCCTGTTGGTTTGTCGTTGTTAGACGGTAATATGGTGGTGTGTGAGCCTCTAGCTGACCAGTATGGTGCCGTGGGCGTGCCGTCGACAGCAGACGCATCATTTCTAAAAAGCGTATTAGCCCAGTCAACACTACCGGTTATCAGTTCTATTGGTTCAAGCCCACAAGGCAGATTACTAAATGTAAACGCCGACCAAGCCGCAACGGTTATTGCCGAGCTTCTTAACGCTGAACTTTTACTCCTTTCCAATGTTGACGGTGTGCTTGATGGCGACAAATTGCTTATTAGCGAACTTAACGCAGCAAGCATATCGAAGTACGCAGATGAAGGCGTTATCACCGACGGGATGAAAGTAAAAGTGGATGCGGCACTCGCGTCTGCAGAGAATTTAGGCCGCGCAGTTTACATCGCGAGTTGGGCCGCCGACATCAACGACATTTTAGATAAGAAAACGGGCACGCAAATACTGCCCTCAGCCCTGACAAATACACCGTCAAAAAACGCTGATTTACCCCACACCGACTTTACAAAAGGCAACGCCGGAGAAGTACAATGAAACAGGACCTACTAACCTTTGCAGACTGGACACCCGACGCAATGAAAAACTTGCTGCAATTGGCTGTAGAAATTAAACAAGCCCCAGCAAGTTACAGCAACGTGCTAGCGGGGAAGTCAATTGTTGCCCTGTTTGAAAAGCCGTCTTTGCGAACCCGCGTTAGCTTCGATATTGGTATCAACAAGCTTGGCGGCCACATGGTGTATTTAGATGTGCAGTCGGGCAAATTAGCGGGCCGTGAAGACGCAGTAGACACCGCCGCTAACCTTGCGTGCTGGGCTGACGCCATTGTTGCTCGCGTATTTTCTCACGATACGCTAGAAACCTTTTCTAAGGCGGCAAACGTGCCGGTTATCAATGCGCTGTGCGATAAGTACCACCCATGCCAAGGCCTTGCCGACTACCTCACAATGTTTGAACGCTTCGGCAAAACCGAAGGTCTTACCATGGCCTATGTAGGCGACGGCAACAATGTAACCCATTCTCTGTTAATTGTTGGGGCGCTTCTAGGTTGCAACCAAGTTGTAGTCACGCCAGAGGGGCACGAAGCGGCACCTGAAATTGTGGCGCAAGCCAAAGCGATTGCCGAGAAAACGGGTGTATCGATTGTTGAAAGCACTGAGCTTAGTGCTGCTAACGGCGCAGACGTTATCTATGCAGATACATGGCTTTCAATGGGTGACGAGACGCCACTTGAAGTGATCAAAGAAAAGTTCATGCCTTATCAGGTGAACGAAGCGTTGATGGATGCAACCGGTGCTAGCTACGTTATGCACTGCCAACCTGCCCATCGCGATTTAGAAATTACGGGCTCGTTGATTGATAGCGATAAATCGCTATTAATGCAGCAAGCCGAAAATAGAATGCATGGCCAAAACGCCATTCTTACTCAATTACTTAACGCTTAAAAAGACGCCTAAAAAGACGCTTAGAAGGATTATTTAGATGCAAAACGTTAAAAAAATCGTGCTGGCCTATTCAGGCGGGCTTGATACATCAGCCATCATTCCATGGCTTAAAGAAAACTATGGCTGTGAAGTTGTCGCGTTTGCAGCAGATGTGGGTCAAGGTGATGAAGAACTAGAAGGGCTTCATGAAAAAGCTATCGCATCTGGCGCAAGCGAATGCCACATTGTTGATTTGAAAGAAGAGTTCGTAAGCGAATATATCTTCCCAACTATTACTACTGGTGCAGTTTACGAAGGTGAATACCTACTGGGTACGTCAATGGCACGCCCGGTCATCGCCAAAGCGCAAGTTGAGATTGCGCGCAAAGTAGGTGCCGACGCACTATGCCATGGCTGTACAGGTAAAGGTAACGATCAGGTCCGCTTTGAAAGTACCTTTGCTGCCCTAGCCCCAGACCTTACGGTAATCGCGCCATGGCGTGAATGGGACATGGTAAGCCGTGAAGATCTATTGGCTTATCTAGCTGAGCGCAATATTCCAACCACGGCATCAGCAACCAAAATTTACAGCCGCGATGCAAACGCATGGCACATTTCACACGAAGGTGGCGAGCTTGAAGATCCATGGCAAGAGCCTACCAAGCAAGTGTGGACCATGACCGTTGATCCTGAAGATGCACCTGATACTCCAGAGCGCGTAACCCTGTCTTTTGACGAAGGTAAACTGACTCATGTTGATGGTGAGGCACTCTCGCCGTATCAAGCGCTAGTTAAACTTAATACTGTTGCTGCGGCGCATGGTGTTGGACGTATCGACATTGTTGAGAACCGCCTTGTAGGTATGAAGTCACGCGGCTGTTATGAAACCCCAGGAGGCACCGTACTGCTTAAAGCGTATAAAGCCCTAGAAACTATGGTGCTAGATAAAGCTGCGCTTAAATACCGTGAGCAGATTGGTCTTGAGTTCTCACACGTGATGTACGACGGCCGTTGGTTCACTGCCCTTAACGATGCACTGCTTGCTGGCGCTGCGTCTTTTGCTAAGAAAGTGACAGGCGATATCGTGGTTAAGCTTTATAAAGGCCAAGCTACGGTTACCCAGCGTAAATCGCCGAACAGCCTTTACTCTGAAGACTTTGCCACCTTTGGTGCTGACGATGTTTACGACCAGAAGCACGCTGAAGGCTTTATCCGCCTGTTCAGCCTTTCAAGTCGTATTGAAGCACTGAAAAAACAAGGTGAACAATAAGCTTTACCTACAAAAGTAAAGCTTAAATCAGAACAGCATTTAAGGAGCATCACATGGCGTTGTGGGGTGGCCGGTTTGAATCCGGTGCAAGTAGTATGTTTAAACAGGTTAACGATTCGCTGCCGTTTGACCAAGTTATGGCAAGCCAAGATATTCAAGGCTCTATCAGTTGGTCGCGTGCGCTGCAAAAAGCAGGCGTATTGGCCGTTGATGAACAAGCCCAGCTTGAGTCTGCATTGAGCGAGTTAAAAGCGAAAGCTGATGCAGGTGAACTAGACTTTAACGCATCTAGCGAAGAAGACATTCACAGCTTTGTTGAAGCAGCGCTTATAGAGAAGCTTGGTGACATTGGTCGTAAGCTTCATACCGGGCGTAGCCGAAACGATCAGGTTGCCACCGACTTTCGCTTGTGGGTACGTGAACATATTGCCTCACTTCGCGCTGATGTTTTAGGTGTAGTAAAGTCGCTTCTTAATGCCGCTAGCCGTCATCAAGAAGCGATAATCCCAGGTTACACCCACTTACAGCGTGCACAGCCTATTCACTTTGCACACTGGTGCTTGGCTTACGTTGAAATGCTAAAGCGTGACTTAAGCCGTTTAGACGACTTGAAAGTACGCATGAATCAGTGCCCTTTAGGTTCAGGCGCATTGGCAGGTACTACTTTCCCTGTAGACCGTCACGCCATTGCTGAAGAACTGGGTTTTGATTCTCCATGCCTTAACAGCCTAGACGCTGTGTCGGACAGAGACTTTGTGCTAGAGCTTTTATTTGTAGCCAGCACTAGCATGATGCACTTGTCACGTCTTGCCGAAGACATGATTTTCTATAACTCTGGCGAAGCAGGATTCTTACAGCTTGGCGATAGTGTAACCTCTGGTTCATCGCTTATGCCGCAGAAGAAAAACCCTGATGCGCTTGAATTAATGCGCGGCAAATGTGGCCGTGTGTTTGGTTCTTTGCAGGCACTATTGGTTACCATGAAAGGCCTTCCACTTGCGTACAACAAAGACATGCAAGAAGACAAAGAAGGCGCTATCGATACGGTTAATCAGTGGCATATTTGTTTATGTATTGCCAGCGAAGTGCTTGATTCACTGCAGTTAAACGAAGAGCGCTGTCGTGTTGCGGCAACCCAAGGGTTCTCTAACGCCACTGAACTTGCCGATTATCTGGTAGGTAAAGGTGTACCGTTTAGAACAGGCCACGATATTGCAGGACGAGTTGTGCTTCAGGCCATTGACAAAGGCTGTGCCATTGAAGATTTACCACTAAGCGACATGCAGGCTATTTGCGATAAAATTGAAGACGACGTATACCCGGTACTACAGCTAGAGTACGGCGTGAATCAACGCAATATCTTGGGCGGCACCAGCAAAGAAACCGTGACGAAAGCACTGTATCAAGAGCTGGAAGACTTGGATAAGCAAGGGTAGCGACAAGGAACTGCTTAGATGGTATTAGCGCATCATGACGGCATAAAACTGTTTCGCAGTTCACTGCCCTATATTAATGCTCACCAGGGAAAGACCTTCGTATTGATGTTCGGTGGCGAAGCCATCGAACATCCTAATTTCCCTAATATTATTCACGACATTGCCCTGCTTAACAGCTTGGGCGTGCGCGTGGTCGTAGTGCACGGTGCCCGCCCACAGATTGATCAGCGCGTTGCCCTTCGCAACATCGAAGGTCGCTTTGAAAGCGGTGTACGCATTACCGACAAACAAACCCTTGAGTGCGTTAAAGATGCCGCCGGCTCGGTACGCTCTCAGGTAGAAGCCTTATTGACTATGGGGCTACCAAACTCACCTATGCACGGCTCGCAAATACGCGTGTGCTCGGGCAACTTGGTCGTTGCCAAGCCAATGGGCGTGCGAGGCGGCGTTGATTTTGAAAACACCGGTTTAGTGCGTCGTATTGATACGACCGGCATTAACGATCATTTAAACGATGGCTCAATTGTGCTGCTATCGCCTATGGGCTATTCATCAACGGGAGAAGTGTTTAACTTATCTCACGAAGATGTAGCTACGCAGGCGGCTATAGCCCTTAAAGCTGACAAACTTATCGTATTTTCGAATTTTGATGGTGTATACAACCGCGAAGGTCGTTTACTTCGCACCATTGAACGCCCTCAATTAGAACAGCTTATCATGGCAGGCGACATTACCACCGAAGATACGGTGTTAAGTGCCCTTACCACCAGCGTTGCTGCAGGTGTTCCCCGTGCCCACTGCATCAGCTTTGAAAAAGACGGCGCCTTGCTTCAAGAGCTGTTCACTCGCGACGGTACGGGCTCGTTAGTAATGGAACATCATTATGAACAACTGCGTGCAGCGACCATCGAAGATGTGGGCGGTATCTTAAAGCTGATAAAACCACTAGAAGAAAGCGGCGTATTGGTAAAGCGTTCTCGTGAGCGTCTAGAGAACGAAATTAACCAGTTTATAGTGATAGTGCGCGACGGCATGATCATCGCCTGTGCAGCCTTGTATTTATACCCTGAAGACGGCTGTGCCGAGTTAGCCTGCGTGGCAACCCATCAAGACTATCGAGGCAAAAACCGTGGCGAACGGATTTTAGATGAAGTGCGCGCCCGTGCTAAAGAAGCCGGTATTAACAGAATTTTTGTACTGACCACAGTTACCGCACACTGGTTTTTAGAGCAAGGGTTTGAACCTGCTGACATAAGTGCGCTACCTGCCGTGAAGAAAGAGCTATATAACTTCCAGCGTAATTCTAAGGTGTTCACTTTGAACGTGTGAGGAAATCTTTTTTAAAGCGTGCATGCTATGGCGTACTTATCCCAGCTACGCGATAGCATTTGCGTGTTCAGCGCACATACCTTTTCGCTTAGCGCCAATTATCAGCAAAATAAATAGTCAAAATATTGCATTTTATTCATGCAAAAGGTTTACTGGTTTGACCAGATGAGTTCACGAGACTTTCCATGTCGAGCACTTCAAAGC
The DNA here is from genome assembly GCF_022348315.1 of Alteromonas sp. MmMcT2-5. Classification (NCBI taxonomy): domain Bacteria; kingdom Pseudomonadati; phylum Pseudomonadota; class Gammaproteobacteria; order Alteromonadales; family Alteromonadaceae; genus Alteromonas; species Alteromonas sp. MmMcT2-5. The sequence continues at coordinate 48,835 of NZ_JAKRFB010000030.1, forward strand.
AATACGCTACCGCCACTAGCATCCAAGTAGAAGATATCACCATTGTCTGTGCGGATAACACGCCGCTTGCAGCTTCCCTTTTCTCTCCAACCACTTCCCCTAAAGCTGCAGTTATGATTGGCCCTGCAACGGGTATAAAACGGCAATTCTACAGCGCTTTTGCCGCCTATTTATGTGAACAAGGCTTTGGTGTTATCACCTTCGATAACAGAGGTATTGGCGGTTCGGTAAAAAGCAGCGTTAAACAAAGCGATGCGACGTTGGTAACATGGGGCGAGCAAGATATGCCAGCGGTGCTAGAGACATTGAAAATTCATTTCCCTAACGTCCCCTACTTTCTTGTTGGTCATAGTGCAGGTGGTCAGCTGCTGGGTTTGATGCATAATGTGCACGACCTTACTGCCTTTTGTAATTTTGGTAGCTCTTCGGGCAGTCTGAGAAACATGCGTAAAAGCTATTTGCTAAAAGCCCATTTCTTCATGAATTTCTACATTCCCGTGAGTAATTTACTGTTCGGCCATACTAAATCTCAGTGGGTAGGCATGGGAGAGCCACTACCTAAAAAAGTGGCCCGCCAGTGGCAAAAATGGTGTAACGGTAAAGGCTACGTAAAAACAGGCTTTGGCAGTGATGTTAACGAGCACCACTACAACACCATTCAGATACCTTCTAAATGGCTGCTCGCCAGCGACGACGATATTGCTAATATTCATAACGTTCACGATATGATTAGCGTTTTCCCCAATATGGAAGCAGAAGTTGAGGAGCTAGATCCACAGGCCTGTGACGTAAAAGAAATAGGTCACATGAAGTTTTTTTCCCGTAAATGTCACCATTTATGGCCTAAGGTTACCGATTATTTTAATCAGTATGTGTGAGTCAACACGTTGTTGCGGCATCGTGACAACGTGATTCTGTTTGCTAACAATACTTACTTAGAGAATACGTTGTATCAGCACGAAATTAGTAACCGTTTTACTTGGAACAATTGGAAAGAACGTGCGCTTCAAGCCATTCGCCTGCACGTTTTCGCCCGTATAGCAACTCAACAGCACAACTTTGTTGTGCTACTTTGGATTACGCTTGTCCAGTGCATATTGAACAGCCATCCGTGCAAGACCTGCTCCAATGCCAGACACCACAGCCCAAGTAACGGCTTCTTTAAGGTCTGTATTTTCACTTTGTTTATCTTTAGATGCAGGTTGATCAATTACCTTTTCCCAAGACTTTTGCAGCGTTTTTCTCGCAAGAATTCCTGCAGACGCTGCGGCGAGTCCAATGCCTACGTTCGTAATGAACTGTTTATTACTCACGGTAGCCTCCATTAGTTTTGTCCGCTGATGTGGCTAAAGATAAAAAACAGCCGCCTACTACCAAACGACTAACAGCTGTCTTTTTCTATTCGTAATATGAAGTTTAGATCAGGCAGTGATTCAACTTTTGCCCCTAACCAAATTCATGACAACTGAAATAATCAGTAAAATAACGAAAACACCAAATATAATTTTGGCAATACCCGCTGCAGAGCCAGCGATTCCACCAAATCCTAAAACCGCAGCAATTAATGCGACAACTAAAAATATTAAAGCCCAACGTAACATAATGTATCTCCTTATTTCATCATTCAAAGTCGTTCAGTATTCTAGTAGCAAACCATGGGCCTATTTGAGACTTGATATTAGCTATCACGCAGCCCATAAGGCTTACAGGCTGATTATAGTTAATGAAAGGAAATGCGTTTTATCGCTGCCGTGACTCTTATTTCAAAATATTCAGGCTTTCTTACCTTTAAAATTGTAAATATTTCTCGAATACAAAGAATCAGAGTAATTTTCATTAATTAACTCTGATTCCCCCACAATTACTATTTATTTGCTACCGCTTTTCTCACCCGTTCACCATAGTCGCTATCAGCTAGGTCGTATTGAACGAACATTGCCTCTTGAACGTCCTTAGTAGCTTGGCTTAAGCCGTCAGCAATGTTGTTTACCAGCTGCTGTTTTTGATCTTCACTCATAATGCGGTAAAGGTCACCGGCCTGTGAGTAGTTATCTTCGTCACGGTTATCGTAAATATCTAACCATGCGTCTTGCTCTAGCGGCATAGGCGGCTCTTGAACCTCTGGTGCTTCAGCCGGCTCACCAACTCGCGCGCGATTATTTGGATAGAAGTTGGCTCCACTTCCTGCAAGTGCTGGGTTAATTCCCGCAAAGGCTCCATCTCGTTGATAATTGTGCACTGGACAACGCGGCGCGTTTACCGGTATTTGGTTGTAGTTTGCACCAATACGGTATCTGTGCGCATCTTGATATCCAATTAGTCGCGCTTGAAGCATTCTGTCTGGCGACGCACCAATACCCGGTACCAAATTGCTCGGCGCGAACGCTGCTTGCTCAGTTTCTGCAAAGTAGTTATCAACATTACGGTTTAACTCCAACTGCCCTACTTCAATTAATGGAAAGTCGCTGTGAGGCCACACCTTCGTTAGATCAAACGGGTTAATGTGGTAATTACGCGCTTCCTCTTCAGTCATAATCTGCACATTCACGGTCCACGATGGAAATTCTCCGTTATCAATGCTTTCGACCAAGTCTTGCTGAGCGCCATAAGCAGGCATCTTTGCCGCTTCTTCGCTAGTTAGCGTTTTAATACCTTGGTTAGTTTTAAAGTGCCATTTCACCCAATAGCGTTCGCCTGCGTTATTCCAGAAACTCAACGTATGAGAGCTATAGCCATTCACATGACGATATGAAAGTGGAATACCGCGATCAGACATCAAGATTGTCGATTGGTGTAATGACTGAGGGTTGTTCGCCCAAAACTCGTACACGGCCTGCGGATCCGGCAAGTTCGTACGCGGGTTTTTCTTTTGACTGTGAATGAAGTCAGGAAACTTGATGCCATCTCGTAAGAAGAATACCGGGGTATTATTTCCTACCATGTCCCAGTTTCCCTGTTCGGTATAAAACTTCACTGAGAAACCACGAGGATCACGGGCATAGTCACTTGAATCCTGACCACCACCTACGGTAGAAAAGCGCAAAAACACATCGGTTTTCTGCCCTTCTTTCTGCAGGAAGTCTGCGATCGTGTAGTCAGATAAGCTTTTAGTTAGCGTAAAGGTGCCATACGCAGCACTGCCCCTTGCGTGAACTACGCGCTCTGGAATTCGCTCGCGATTAAAGTGCGCAAGCTTCTCAAACAAATAATGGTTGTCGAAAGTCACCGGCCCGCGTGGCCCCGCTGTTCGACTCTGATTATCATTGGCAACGGGCGCACCATTGCTAGACGTTAGCGTAGTAGGTTTTATAGCTGCACCTGAAAATGGACACTTACTCATTGCGAATTCCTTCTGTTTATTTCTCACCGATTTTTAGTCTTACTAAAATTGGGTGTCAGTGTGTGATTAAAGAAATGGTGTTAATTACGCTTTTCGTTTAAAGAGATAGTCGCTGATTTAATAAAACAATTAAAGTAAACAAAATAGATAGTTCTAATCGTAATTACTGAATCATTGTCCAAAATTAGTTTCATGCTTAGGATGTATTGATGTGGTGACATCGAGACAATGAATACGCGAGGCTTTTTAGGTCGCTGTATTTAATGTCAGGTAAGCGTTAAGCGGCGTCTCGCCTGTTATTAAGCCAGCACAAGGACGCTTTAAGGTCACAGCACATTTGTCTCTCTGCGTATTACTTTTTTGCAATGAAAGTCTAGCTTAGATCTTTGTCTGTAACTAAAGAGACAAACGTTTGTCTAATGCAAAGGGCTTGAGACATGGCAAAGCCACTCATCTTCATTACTGGTTTTTTAATGCTGTGCATTATCACTTTTGCGTCTTGGAAAACCTTTGAAACATTAAGCCATTTCAACGATAAAAATAACGAGCTTTCTTTTATGGGCAGCTCAGGATGGCAATGGCACAACAAATCTCAGGGGCTTCAAATAAAACGAGTCGATGGCTATTTGCCTGCGCTGAGAAAAGTATCTAAGAGCAAAGAATATGCATCGCTCATTACGATTACAGAAAACGGCAGCTATCGCGGCTTTGTGTTTTTCGACCAAGATTGTGAAGAAGGCGCTATTGTCTCTGAGAAAGTAACTTACGCCGATACCAAATCACCACAAATTGAAGTGTTGCACTGCCTTCATGGAAAGCTGGTGTATATGAAAAATTGGCCGGCAGTACCCAGTGAACGCTGGCGAGGTCGTGTGGGCAATTTTGAATTTAATGAAGCTTTGAATGAGTGGGATTTCACACCACTTCAAAAAGCCTATTTAAAGAGTGTTGCAGAGCTCATCTGAAAATTGGGGTCAGAGTCTGAGGGATCCCCACGAATTTAATTCCATGTGCCTGCGGTCCAGGCCCCGTCGACTATGGAGCTGTACCATTTGAGTGCAGTTTTC
>NZ_JAKRFB010000004.1:0-105221 GCF_022348315.1 Alteromonas sp. MmMcT2-5
GATTGATCTGATCACCAAACGTCATGAATGTTCCTATCTTTTTTATCTTATTGATATCGCAATATTATTTGTGGGGATACCTCAGACTCTGACCCCATTTTTTTGGATTTATAGGCCCATGGCGTGGCTGACGAAGGCGTTTTTGATGGTGCTAAGTTTGTCTGTGGCTGAAAGACCAATTCCTCTGACCAACTTTTTGAGGGGGTCGTCGCCGTCGAATAAGAATTTAAAGCCGTCCATTGCGGCAATCATTTTCATGGCTTCTGTTTTACGGCTTCGTTCGTAGCTGCGTAAGTGTTTGTACAAACCTATGTCTTTGCTCGATACTTTTAAGTTGTTTAGGGTTTCCGCCAGTGCGAGTGCATCTTGCATTCCCAAGTTAGCGCCCTGTCCTGCGAGCGGGTGAATGGTATGCGCAGCATCGCCTACCAGCACCACACCGTCTTTAGCCCACTGGCGTGCATAACGCATGGTTAGCGGAAAAGCGGCGCGCTCGGTTTCTAGCGCTATAGTGCCAAGAACGCTATTGCTAGCCGCAGTTAACGCATTACAGAATGCAGCGTCGTCCAACGACATTAGTGAGTTCGCTTGCTCTGGCGTTTGTGACCACACAATTGAACATACATTTGGCTCAGACATAGGCAGAAGCGCGAGCGGCCCTGTGGGTGTGAACGCTTGTCTCGCCACATTACTATGCGGCTCTACCGTTTTGATATTAGCGACAATCGCCGTATGCTCGTAGTCTTTAAAAGTAATAGGCAAGCCAGCCTGCTTTCTCACAAACGAATTTGCGCCATCGGCGCCTACTAACAACCTGCAGCTTAGTACGTCATCATTATCTAGCATCAGCATGGTTTGATTTGGGCCAGCTAATACTCTATCAATACCCGCGATTATCAACTGCACATTAGGATGCGCTTCCACAGATTTAGACAGTGCATTAACCAATGCCTGATTCTCTACAATCACGCCAAGCGCATCGCTTCCCATTTCATCACATGAAAAGTGAATGTCGCCAAAACTATCTTTGTCCCATACATGCATGTCGGTGTAAGGGTTGGCGCGGTCTTGCTGTAAATGAGGCCACACGTCAAACTGCTGCAGCGCTTTAATATTCGCCTGGTTTATGGCACTCACTCTTGCCGTCGGCTTATCTTCAAGTGCTTGATAACATGAAGCCTTATCAATAACGGCTACGCTCAGTTCGCTTTCTTTTAGCGCCGCTGCAAGGGTAAGCCCTACAATTCCGCCGCCCACTATCGCTATATCAACATGCTGCATTGTTATCTCTTTTTCTTAGTGGTGTTTCGCCATAGCCCGTCGTGTGTTTAACAAACGCTTTTTTCGCCTGGGGCATCATGCTTAATGCCAATAACGACACATTGCGCCCAATTACCGTTGGAAAATACTGGTTTGAAAAGGTGCGAACTAGCGTATCGGTCAGGGCTATCGTGTTATCCCTGTCATTCTTACGCGAATTGGCGTAATGCTGAGTAATACTAAAAGCGCCTGCATCGAAATTAGCGGATGCGATTGTATCGTTTTTCTCTTCATATGAATTATGCTCGCCGTGCTTTTCCGCTGACACTTGCAGCACAGACACTAAAGTACTTAAGTCGCGTAAGCCTAGATTGAAGCCTTGCCCTGCAATAGGATGTAGCGCCTGTGCCGCATTGCCTACCACCACTGTGCGATGACTAGCAACTTGCTGGGCTTTAGTAAGCGCTAACGGGTAACTTGCCAACTCACTGACTCTCAGTACTTTGCCCTGTCGATAGCCAAATGCTTCCTGTAGGGCCTTGATAAATGCGCGTTGATTTAATGCCATTAACGACTTTGCGGCGTCAGTATCTACAGTCCATACAACTGAAAAGCCGTTTCCACTAGCCTTGATATCATCGATTTCACTGTCGAAAGGCAGGAACGCTAACGGGCCATTTTGGGTGAAACGCTCGTAAGCTCTGTTTTCATGAGGGAGCTGAGTGTGAACGTTAAAGACAATGGCCGTTTGATGATAATCATTGACTGTTTTTGTAATGCCCACCTGGTCAGCTAATCCTGAACGACCGCCATCGGCCAGTACCAGCAACTTTGTGGTAAGCGATTGCCCACTATCTAGCTGCACCTCTACATAATTGCACTGCTGCTTTACGTTCGTTACCTTGGCAGGTGCGATATATTGGTAGCTTGAGGTTGCACCTGCCGCCAATCGCGTTAGTGCGCTTAAGCTCACCACCTGGCCAAACGCGTCAATGTGGTAGTCACTGCTTTGAAGGTTTAATAGCCCCAAGTGCCCTTTGTCACTAACCTCAATATGCTTAATTTGAGGAGGTAACTCACCGTTGTGCTGCTTAGCTACATCATCAAGGTTTAGCCCCATGTGAGACAGTTCTTCAACAGTACGTCTTGCCAAGGCAATCACTCGGGTGTCGGTAAAAGGGTTAAAGTCGACTAAGCTTTTACTGGTTTGCTCTGGGTCAGCCGCATCAATTAGGGTGACAGATAAGCCAGAGCTGTTTGCAGGAAATACTTTCTCTGCGAGTGCTTTGGCTAATACAGTACCGACAATACCACCACCAATAATTACTACATCAACCGCTGCTGCCGATTCCACTGTTTTTATATTCCTGTCGTCCAGAGGCTCTAATTATTAAAAGCGTTAATTCTGAGATTTTTTTCTTTATATTAAAGGCTAGTTTTTAGCGTAATTTAAACTGGTAGTTTAAACCGGTAACTTGAACCAAAGTTCCGTATTTCACACTTATCGCAGTTTTTCAAACCTTGGTAAACCTAGCAAATTTTGACAACTAGGCTCTGCTTTCAGCCATAAGTGCTTCAATCTCATCAATGTCTTTTGGCACATCTGCGGTAAGAATATCGACACCCGTCGCAGTAATCACCACATCATCTTCAATTCTTACACCAATGCCTTTGTATTTTTCCGGCACGTTGCTGTCTTGGCTAATGTAAATGCCGGGCTCAACAGTGATCACCATGCCAGGCTTTAACGGACGGTCTTCACCGTCAATTTTGTAGTTGCCTACATCATGCACATCTAGACCTAAATAGTGCCCTAAACCATGCATGTAAAACTGACGCCACGTTTCATTTTCAAGGTTTTGTGCCACACTACCTTCAAGAACGCCAAGGTCAACTAAACCTTGAGTAATAATTTCTACGCTATGTAACATGGCTTGTGACAGAGTAACGCCAGGCGCTAACATATCTAGCACGCTTTTTTGCGCTTTTAATACAACGGTGTAAATTTCGCGCTGAGCATGCGTGAACTTTCCATTTGCAGGAAACGTTCGCGTGATATCCGCAGCATAACCTTGATATTCAGCACCTGCATCGATCAAGATCAAGTCACCGTCATTTACCTGCGCGTTATTTTGCGTGTAATGCAAAATACACGCATTGTCGCCGCTTCCAACAATAGTGCTATAAGCAGGTGAACGGGCTCCCGCCATCGCAAATTCATGGTGAATTTCAGCTTCTAGCTGGTACTCGTAACAACCAGGCGCGGCGAACTGCATAGCTCGCTTGTGCGCACGTGCGCTTATCTCACCCGCCGCTTTCATCATGGCCACTTCACACGCTGATTTGAATAAACGCATTTCGTGTAAAATAGGCTGTAAGTCGTGAATCGCCCTTGGTGCCAGTGATTCTTTAGGCGCATCGCGCAAGGTGTTTAGTGCCTCAGAAAATAACAGGTCATTGTCTTTCTTGTGACCCAACGAAAAGTACACATTGTCCTGACCTTGAATTGACGCTAACAGCGCTTCTTCAAGTTCTTGCAACTCAAACGCTTCATCTAGACTAAATCGGGCAAGTGCAGCTTCAGCCCCTAAGCGTTTGCCGTGCCAAATTTCTGCACTTTTGTCTTTCTCTTGTACCACCATTGCACGATAACTTTCACCGTAACGAGGGTGGTTAGACAATATCAACCAAGCATTAGGCTCTTCAAATCCTGTCAGATACCAAAAGTCGCTATCTTGCCTGAACGTATATTCGGTATCGCGACTTCGGGTTACCATACCTGCTGCTGGCACAATACACACACTATTCGGCTCGCACTGTGCAAGCAGTCGGTCTTGCCTAGCGATAAACTCTTGCGCACTAATCATAAAAGAGAAAACCCTAAAAAAATCTCGTTAAAACGAATGGCGACTTACGGCCACTTTTAATATCTTCAGTTAATTACTAGTGTACGGATGGCGTGTCTTGTTGATCATCTAGAAGAGATTGACCCAGTTCGCTGAAGCATAAAATTGCTGAAATTTTCACATATTCTTCAACCTCTAACAGCGCCTTTTCAGACTCTTCATCCGCGTCCATTGGCTCTTCCATACGTGAAATATCTGAAAAGTCTTCAAGTGCTTCTTTTACGTCATCAGAACATTGCATAAGGTCTTGCTGGTGTAGACCAAACCCAAGCATAAAACCTTGCACCCAATTAATCAGTGCAGCTCCGCGGTCATTTATCGGAGCTTGGTCGTCAGGAAGTAACAAATTGAGCGCAAATTCTGGCTCAAGAAGCTGCTGACAGGTTTGATTGAAAAGGTTATTCAAAAGGTGCTTAGTAGGGTCGCTAAACGCATCACCCTGATTAATGGTTTCACTTAACGCTTCTAGCCACTTTTGGTCGGTAAGCGACATGCCACCACAAAGCATACCGCAAAGAATGCCATGCACTTCTGCAGCGTCAACAATTACGCCTTGCTGAGACAATTTATTACTTACGCTATCGTAATCGAGCTGTTTTTCCACGAATTGTTCTCTTTTGTTTTGAATAGTTTGAGATACAGGCGCCACTTTTATATAGCGGTTAATTACCGTCTATTTTGGCGGCGACTTACGTCACTGTCATCTCTTGATGGAGTTAATACTAGCAAATATCAATGTGTAACGCCTCCTTTTGCCCTGCCACTGCTCTAACTTTGAACAAACGGCAAAGGTACATTCAGGGTCTAATAACACTGTGTCGTACACACTTTAAACGATGGTGCTTAATCGTTGTTTACTCACTGTTCAAACAGTGTTTAATTCGCGGTGATTTAGCTAAATTCGTTGCTGGACCGCTAGCAACATCGTCAGATTTCATCTAAGATCGTGGTTGTTGGATATGGAATTCCTCTCGCAACAGCATGACAGTGTTCATTAGCGTTTAATACCAGCATTTGCTTGTTGGTTATTATTGAGCTTCTTTTATATGCGTGTATAATTGCTGACCAATTGGTCAAGAAAATAGTATTTTTTTACCGCTTTTATAATCACCACGCAAAATAGTTATAAAGCGCCTTAGCTGATCCTCTTCACTGGATCTCGCGTTTGTTATACCCTGTTGCGTTAATACAACAACAATGTTTCCTGGGATGTTTGCTAGTTCATTCATGTCCCTGGCCGATGCTTTAAACCAAGGAAGTTGAAACAGCTGCTATTGTGCAAGCTCGACGCGTATCGAGAAGCCTACGGCAATTGTGATACTTCCGCCCTGAACTTTTCGGTTCACGGGCGAAACATGGACAGCGGCATTCTGGGAAGCGCCCTCTTTCGACGGAAGAAGAAATGGCAATAATAAATTTTGGCTCTATAAATATTGACCACGTTTATCAGGTAGAACACTTTGTGCAACCTGGTGAGACGTTGGCCTCTACCCATTACCAAACCTTATTAGGTGGTAAGGGTGCAAACCAGTCTATTGCTTTAGCGCAAGCAGGTGCAGACGTACGACACGTCGGTAGCATTCACGAAAACGACGCATCATTCAAACAAGACCTTATCAAAAAAGGTGTTGACTGCCGCGGTGTGAAGTGTTCAGAAGTCCCTTCAGGCCACGCGATTATTCAAGTTACGCCAAGCGGTGAGAACGCCATAGTATTATTTGGTGGTGCTAACCAAACCATTACTGCGAAAACAGTAATGCAGGCGCTAGACGATACGCGTCCTTCAGATTGGGTATTAACCCAAAATGAAACAAGCAGCATTGAAGAAGTACTTCGTCAAGCAAAAGAAAAGCAGCTTAAAGTAGCTTTTAACCCAGCGCCTATGAGCGAGTCGGTTAAACAGCTTCCGTTAGACTGTGTAGATTTACTTATTGTAAATGAAACCGAAGCTGCTGCGATTACCGGTAAAGAAGAACTTGAAGATATTGTGACAGCGTTCAAAGAGCAGTGGTCACACAGCGAAGTTATTATTACACTGGGTAAAGCGGGTGTAATGATGCTGCGCAAAAACGATGTTGTAGAAGTAAAAGCATTCTCTGTAGACGCGGTAGATACCACCGCAGCTGGTGACACCTTTATCGGTTATTTCCTGTCTGCATACAGCAACCACACCGATGCTAAACAAGCATTGCGTCGCGGGTGTGCAGCTTCAGCCATTGCGGTAACACGCGAGGGCGCAGCGCAGAGTATTCCAACACAAAAAGAAGTGGATCGTTTCTTAGCGAAACACGCCAACTAGCAAGACGCACTGAGATAAATTGATGGCACATAAGATCATATTAGATACGGATCCGGGGATTGATGATGCAATGGCGATCTTTTTCGCCTTTCAGTCTCCAGACATTGAAGTACTTGGCTTAACGACCGTTTACGGTAACGTTCCAGTAACAATGGCAGCGCAAAACGCACTGACGCTTTGCGAGATTGCAGGTAAAGATATTCCTGTAACTAAAGGTGTTGGCATGCCATGGGTTGGCCCAGAGTCAACGTACGCACACTTCGTACACGGTGAGCACGGCTTCGGTCATATTAAACCTGAAGCGCCTAAAACCGAGCTTGACCCACGCAGTTCTGCGCAGTTTATCGTTGATATGGCACGTAAGTACCCTGGTGAAGTCACCATTGTTGCTATTGGTCCACTAGGTAACTTGGCCCTTGCACTTCGTCTTGAGCCAGAACTTCCTAAGTTGGTAAAAGGCGTTAGCATAATGGGTGGTGCAGCGTTTGTACCAGGTAACGTTACGCCGGTAGCTGAAGCGAACATTTGGAACGATGCACATGCTGCAGAAATCGTTTTCGCAGCAGACTGGGAACTTTCCATGTTTGGTTTGGACGTAACAAACTTCACGCCGTTCTCGCCAGCCTTTGTTGAAAAGCTTGAAGAGAAAAACAATACCCTTGGTGGTTTTGTGAAAGAAAGCGCTCAGTTTTACATGGATTTCTACTCGCAAAACCGTGAAGATCGCGTGTGTTTCTTCCACGATGCCTTCCCGATTGCCCACCTTCGTCACCCTGAGCTATTTGAACTGACTGAAGGTCACGTACGCGTTGGAACAGGGACACTAGATAGAGGGCAAACCGTAGTTGCGCCTAAAGGTACAACACCGAGTCCACTATGGAATGAAGCAAATACCATAAAGGTAGCGACTAAAGTTGACCACAAAAAGCTGGAACAACTATTCATAGACACCTACGCTCTATGATATGGTTAAGGGATTGTTAATACACAGTCCCTTTTTTATTTAAAGCTAGGTTTAAACTTAACGGTTATGAAAGCGGCGCCCCTCCCTCTAAATGAAGATGAACGTCTTGCCGAACTGCTCAGCTACGACGTACTTGATACTGAAGCTGAACAACTCTTTGATGACCTTACAGCCCTGGCCTCTCAAATTTGTGAAACCCCTATTGCGCTTATCAGCCTCGTTGATCCAAACCGCCAATGGTTTAAATCACGGGTAGGTTTAGACGCAGAAGAAACATCACGAGATATCGCGTTTTGCTCACATGCTATTTTGCAAAGCGATGTGTTTGAAATACCTAACGCTACGTTAGACCCCCGGTTTCACGATAACCCTCTGGTGACTGGCGCGCCTGATATTCGGTTTTACGCCGGCGCACCACTGATTACCCCGTCTGGCCATGCAATTGGCACGCTGTGCGCCATTGATTGCAAACCACGTAAGCTGACCGAAACACAAAAAGCGTCACTTCAAACACTAAGTAAGTCGGTGGTGGCACATTTAGAACTAAAGCGCAAAAACCGTGAGCTTGAGCGCACCAGTCAATTCAAGTCTGACTTTCTTTCTTACGTAAGCCACGAAATTAGAACACCGCTTAATGCTATAAATACGTTTAGTCAGTTGCTTGAAGGCGAAGCACAAAAGTTAAATTTACCTTCGTCATTTACCACCCCGCTTTCTCATGTAAGCCAAAGCGGTGAACGGCTGTTGGAAATTGTAAATTCTGTTTTAGATATAAAGCAGATAGAAGCTGGCAAGATGCGCGTGATGCCCCGTGCAGTAAACACTAAAGATTTTTTCACTCACTTGTTTTCGCTCACAAAAATACGCGCTGAAGACAGCGGCATTGTATTTAGTACAAGTATCGACGATTCAGTACCAGACTCTTTGTTTTTCGACGACACTAAGTTTGGTCAAGTTGCGCTAAATTTGCTGTCGAATGCGATTAAATTTACCAATAAAGGTAAGTCTGTAAAAGCGCAGGTGAAATACAAAAGCGGCAAGGTAATATTTAATGTCATTGATCAAGGCATTGGTATGAGCGATGACGATCAAAAGCGGCTTTTTACACCTTTCGAGCGAATGGAAAACGCCCATCAGATAAGTGGAACTGGCTTAGGCTTGAATATATCGAAGCGCCTTATTGAGCTCATGGACGGGTCTATTAAAGTTAGTAGTAAATTGAATCACGGTACCCGAATAAGTGTGACCTTACCTGCCGACGCCCTAAGCGCAGACCAGTTCGTTGAGGCACAACCGCGCAACTTTGTTGCCCAAGTAAACATGGATAACTCAGTAAATGTATTGGTAGTTGAAGACCACTATATAAACCAAGTGGTTATTCAAACTTTGTTTGAAAAACTGGGCGTGTCGCTTTCTGTGGTAAGCACTGGCGAGGAAGGCGTTGAATACGCCAAGTCTAATCCCGTCGACTTAGTTCTTATGGACCTTAATTTACCAGGTATTCAAGGCGATGAAGCAACAGTAAAAATAAAGGGGTTTAAGCCAAACTTGCCTATTGTTGCATTGACGGCCGATGTCATTACCCAGCCTGAATATTTGCGAGAACAAGGTCTTGATGACGTACTCACTAAACCCATAGATAGTAGTGAATTGGTGCGTGTGCTCAATCACTATTTAGGGCATCCAGACCAATGATTCTATTTGTTTTATTTAAGTAGCTTTATCTAAATAGTTTTGTCTAAGTAGTTTTACCAAAGTGATTTTACTTGAGTCATCTTTACCTAGCCCAACAAGCCATTTTTAACAGCCGTGGTAGTATAAGCTAACTCAATTGTAAGACAGGAGCACTCCTCTACCATGTCCCCCTCATCTTCAGGAAGCGGTACTTCTAGATCGTTGACGTCTAACAAGGTTAATTCAACGGAAACGGCTTCAGCACCAGCTTTAGCAATGAAACCAACGCATATTGCGCCGTCGCAATCCATACAAACAAGCGTTTCTATAGAAGACATACAGGCCCGCGCTCAGCTTAGAAAAAAGCTTCGCGAGGCACGCCGAGGGTTAACTAACCAGCAACATACGGACGCCGCTAAGCGCATTGCTTCACGACTACGTACACTGCCCTTTCTTGATAACAGCACGACCATAGCCGGATATTTGGTTAACGATGGCGAGGTCAATTTAACCTATTTTATCGAGTCTATTTGGCAGTCTTCACATGATAAAAAATTCGCTCTACCTGTATTACACCCTGTATGTAAAGGACATTTGTTATTTTTGTCTTATGCCCAGCACTCTCAATTGGTGAAGAATAAGTACAACATTGAAGAGCCAGTATTGTCGTGTGAAAACGTCGTTCCTGTTAGGCAATGTGACGTTATTCTTATGCCGCTTGTAGGGTTTGATGTAAACGGCAATCGCCTGGGTATGGGGGGCGGCTACTACGACCGAACTTTGAGTTTTACCCAATGCGCGCCAGATTCACATTCATTTTCGGTTAGCAAAACGCCCAAGTTAGTGGGTATTGCCCACGACATTCAAGAAGTAGATGCTCTGCCCATTGCACCATGGGATGTCCCCCTTGATGCCATCGTGACGCCCTCGCGCACACTGCAATTCACTAAACCGTGATAGTCATTATAACAAATTGAACATACGAACTTGTGGGTTCACGTGCGCTTATAAGTTACACTTGCGAACACAATAAGTCGGAGAATGACCATGGATCAGAACGCAAAAAAACAAGCCGTAGCCAAAGCAGCCATCGAATATGTTGAAGCAGACAGCATTGTCGGTGTGGGTACAGGTTCTACCGTAAATTTCTTTATTGAAGAACTCGGTAAAATTAAACACAAAATTGAAGGTGCAGTATCAAGTTCAGAAGCCTCTACCGAGCGTTTAAAAGCCTTAGGCATTGAGGTATTCGAGTTAAACGAAGTCAGCAATCTATCGGTTTATATCGACGGTGCCGATGAAGTGACCGAACACAAGCATATGATTAAAGGCGGAGGCGCAGCACTCACTCGCGAGAAAATTGTAGCCGGTGCGGCGACCACGTTTGTGTGTATTGTTGATGAAAGCAAGCGCGTTCCTGTGTTGGGCTCGTTCCCCCTTCCCGTTGAAGTTATTCCCATGGCTCGTTCTTTCGTAGCACGAGAGCTAGTAAAACTTGGTGGCGATCCTGAATATAGACAAGGTGTTGTCACCGATAACGGCAACGTTATTTTAGATGTTCACAACCTTGAGATTCTGAATCCTCGTGAGCTAGAACAAAAAATAAATAATATTCCTGGTGTGGTAACGAACGGTATTTTCGCACTACGAGGCGCGGACATAGTGCTAAGTGCTACAGATAGTGGTGTTGAAACCTTTAAGTGATAACTGAGTAAGACGTATAGTGCGGTGAAAAGCTATACAAAATACTACTTTCAACTTAATGCGTTTTCTGTTAGTTTCCGTTTAGACGTCTAGATGTCCTTAAAAGAAGTTCACTAAGCGTCTCAACTTTTACGTTAGTTAAGGCCAATTCCTTAATAACGAAAGCAGTCAACGTGATTATAAAAGCTTGGTAGCAATAACGCCCAAGCAAGGCTTTCAGAGCTGCAAAGCGATGTCGTTGCAGCGCAGGTTATACACAGCTTTGTGTTTCATACTGGCAGGTTTCTGAGAGCCTTGGATTGGCGGTGCAAGCAAACCAAAATTACATCAGTGAGAGATAGCGAGTTCATGAGCAAAGTTTCATTAGAGAAGGATAAGATCCGAATTTTGTTGTTGGAAGGTGTTCACCAAAGTGCTTTGGAGACACTAAAAAGCAATGGGTATAGCAATATTGAATTTCTCAAGACCTCTCTGCCTGAAGACGAGTTAATTGAGAAAATTAAAGACGCCCACTTTGTTGGTATTCGCTCGCGCACTCAAATTACAGAGAAGGTAGTTGAAGCAGCACAAAAGCTTGTGGCTATCGGTTGTTTCTGTATTGGCACCAACCAAGTTGATCTTGAAGCCACCCAACGCCGCGGCATTCCCGTGTTTAACGCGCCATTTTCCAACACTCGTTCGGTTGCAGAACTTGTACTTGGCCAAATTATCCTTTTACTTCGCCAGGTGCCGAGTAAAAATGCCAAGGCTCACCGCGGTGAGTGGGAAAAAACGGCAGTCGGCTCATATGAAGCCCGTGGTAAGACACTTGGTATCATTGGTTATGGTCATATAGGCACACAGCTGAGTATTCTTGCTGAACACCTAGGTATGCGCGTTCACTTTTTCGATATCGAAGACAAGCTTGTGCTAGGTAATTCTGCCCAAGTAAAATCGCTTGAAAAGCTGCTTAATACCTCTGACGTTGTTTCACTTCACGTTCCTGAAACACCACAAACTCAAGATATGATTGGTGAAAAAGAGCTGTCTCAAATGAAGAAAGGCAGCATTTTGATTAACGCGTCTCGCGGTACTGTGGTAGATATCGATGCGCTTGCGAAGGCATTGGAAAGCGGCCAACTAAACGGCGCTGCTATTGATGTATTCCCGGTTGAGCCTAAATCTAATACTGAAGAATTCGAGTCGCCGCTTCGCGCGTTCGATAATGTCATTCTGACCCCGCATGTGGGCGGCAGCACGCAAGAAGCGCAAGAAAATATTGGTATTGAAGTGGCGGGTAAACTCGCCAAGTACAGCGACAACGGTTCAACGCTATCAGCCGTTAACTTCCCTGAAGTGTCACTGCCAGAGCATACTGGTCGTTCACGCCTACTTCACGTACACAAAAACCAGCCAGGTATTCTTACTCAGATTAACCAAGCGTTTGCAGAAAAAGGCATCAACATCGAAGCCCAGTACCTACAAACTAACGCAGAAATTGGTTATGTAGTAGTGGATGTTAAAGAAGACCGTGGTTACGAAGCACTTGCAGAGCTTCAGCAAATTGACGGCACAATTAAGACACGTATTCTTCACTAAGAAGAGTTGTTTTAAGACTAAATAAAAAACGCTGCACAATGTGCAGCGTTTTTTTATGCCTGTGATTTTACTTCAATGCGTTGAAGTGCCCAGCCCTACTTCGGTGCGCTGAGCAAATAAGGTCGGCTTAGAAGAAGTTGTAAACTAAGCTAACTGCTGTTTCTGTGTCTAGTTTTTCAACGTCGTCTTCAACATTGGTGTTGTGGTCAAGCTTAAAAGAAAGACGCATTGAAAGGTTACCGCTGATTGTAGCTGTAAGTGCAGACTCAGCACGAGATTTCGTGTTGTCAGAACCCACTTCGGTACTCACTGTTTGCGTAAATTTAGCGGTATCAGAAATTTTCCAAGAATAAGCTGATGACGCACGAACGATTACGCTGTCAAGATCTTCGCCATCCTGAGTTTCGATGAATGAGTAACCAGGACCGATTGAATATTCAAGGGTGTGGCGCTTGTTCTCAAGTACTTTTTGGTTCCAACCCGCCGCAATAGTTGATTGGTAATTAAAGTTACTAAAGCGGTCGTCTTCATATGAAGCGAAGCCGAATAAACGGTTATCAGGATTTTCTAGTTTGTAGTTACCCTGGGCTGAACCAAAGAACTTCTGTGCAGAAGTAAACTCGATATCTTCTTGCTCGCCTGCATCATTTTCTTGTTGAACAGTTTCCTGTTTGTACAGACCTTTTAAAACGTAGTCGTTACTCCATTTTTCAAGCTCTTGGTGAGCCTGTATACCCGCACTGATTGACGTGGTTTCAGTGTTACCTGAAGTCGAAATAAAACCTAGTTCGCCTTCCATTGTAAAAGGCTTAACTTCATCGTCTTGAGCGAAAGCGGCTGAAGAAAGAGAAATTGCAACTAAAGATGCAAGCACTTGCTTTTTCATTGAACAATCCTATTGATTATCGGTCCATTCGTTGTACTCGATACCTTTTGAACTGCAAGGCGGCACAACACGAGTTTTAAAAGAGATCTGCTAGACAGTGCCGCGAGACAGCAAGCACTACAAACAATGGTGCGCAGTGTACATTTTCAAAGCTCTCAGTCAATGCGAACACGGTAAAAAGCCAAAGATAACCCGTTAATTTACACTAATTGACTAAAAAAACTGATAGACCAGCGCCACGGAGGTCTCTGTACTTAAGGCTGCGACATCTTCTGCGGTGTCTGTTTCATGGTTTAGTATGAAGGATAGCTTCATCGCCAGTGAACCAAATACGTTGGCTGAAAGCGAAGTTTCTGACCGTGATTTCATATTTTCTTCACCCGCCTCAGTGCTAACAAACTGCCTTAGCTTGGCGCCTGAGCTCCAGTGGTATTTGTATTCGGCGGACGCTCTTACAATGATGCCATCGTTGACTACGCTTTCATTATCTTCTTCAGCTTCAATAAAACTGTAGCCAGGACCAATGCTATAGCGAAACTCACTGTCTTCACTGCGCCAAAGGCGCTGAGACCAGCCCGCTGCCAGCGAAGCACGGTGATCGTAACCGGTAAATTGATCGTCTTCGTAATCACCGTACATAAAAAGACGGCGACCAGGCGTCATTAGTTTATAGTCGAACTGTGCGCTGGTGAAAAAGCGCTGGGCGCTGATGTCCCGCTCTGTTGTTGGCGTACCGCTTTCTTTATAGAGCAACTCTGCGAAGTAGATACTGCTCCAATTTTCTGTTTCATGGTCCGCATTGACCGCGGCTTTCACGCTGGCAGCTGAGGTGTTTCCGGTGTTTACAAGTACACCTAGTTCACCGTCTAGCGTAAAACGAGGAATTTCGTCATCGGTGTCGGGCGTGAAGTCTGCGTGATAGAGGGTTTGTATAAGATCCCTCGCACTTGCGTGCACACACACGCAGCAACAAACAATGCCAACAACAATGCTTGGCCGGAAGATTTTTTTGAACATAATCTGATTTACGTTGAGCTTTATAGTTTTTAGATTACGTCTTAGTACGACGCTTGTTATACCAATCCTCTGGATGAGCTTTACTACATTTTGCTAATTATCAGTAAAATAACGGAGTTGTTGCACCGAAAGCTCAGTGAATAAGCGACACAATTTTTGCCGTTTCTTGTTCGGCGTATTCAATTGAATTACTTATCACTTCCATGTTGAGATTTACTGTATTGGCTATCTCAGGGGTAAAAAGTTCAATGTCAGCGTAACTTTCTTTATTTAACTGACTTACCGTAATTCGATTTGCTAAACACAGGACGCAGATATCTACATCAGATTTATGTTTAGCTTCATCATTCATGAACGTTACCGGATAGTACAACCCAATAGGTAAGCGCCAATTTTCTAGTATGATACCGCTGCATTGAGCAAACGTAAAACCGAAATGATCCAACTGATTAACGTGCGGTAACCCGTTCGTCTCAGCATTCAGGTATGACTGATAGCGTTTAGTTTCTTTCTTGGCCACGACCAGTTCACTTAAGTTTTGCAATATACCCATTACAAAGAAGCGTTCTGCTCCGCGCACGTTAAGTCTCATCGCAAGACTTTTGGCCACCATGCCGCAATACACTGATGCATACCAATGTTTGTCTAAATTTATTAACTTAGTATCAAAGCGTTTAAATGCTGTGCTTGCAGTTTCTGCAATTACCAAGTTATACAGGGCTTCGCCTCCAATCACACTGATTGCTTTGGCAACAGATTCTACTTGAGAAGGAAACCGAAACAGTGAGCTATTCGCCAGCCTTAGTACCTTCGCGGTAAGAGAGGGATCAGCACTTATAAGCTCGCCAATATCCTCGGCGCTGGAACGGGGATCGTCTAATGTTGAACGCAGGCGCACGCAAATATCCGGTAACGTAAATGATTTCGCGGCATACGAAACATACTTATCTAACGACATCTAGAAACTCTCAGTCTACTTTTTACAAACTCAAGGCCGCTTATTCTGAACTTGGCGGATCATCAAACAGCGTGAACTGCCCAATTGATTCCCCCAGCTCTTTTTGCTGTTGCTTGCGAGCGCGCATCAGCACCGCTTTTTTGCGCCGAGCACAGGCGCTGATTATTTTACGTTTAGTTGCATCATCAACCTTAAGCCAGTACAGGCGCTCGTCGCGACTTCGATAGCACCCTTTACAGAACCCCCTTGGACCTGACTCACACACACCAATGCATGGGCTTGGAATTTCAAAAAACTCCAGCTGTTGGGATTGTGATTTTTGTTCCGTCATGTCAGTGGCATAACCTTCAAAAGGTGAAACGAATACCACTTGGTCTGCATTTTCAAGCAAGCAACAGTGGCCACGCTTTAGCTTTATCAATATAAATTAAAACGCATACTCCAACATCTAGCCACTAGACATTAGCAGTAAGGCATTCCAATCATCTAAGCCACGCTGCTTTAAAACTAAGCAATTCGACTCGCAGGCTTTTTCGATATGACAAAGCATAGCACGAAATACGGCCTGTTGACTGCTACACCATGTTCGAAAGCCTGATGCGCTAGTCGATAAGTGTGTATTCGATAGTAGAAACCACGCGCACTTTCTTTATATGTGGATGATGACTATCGCGACTAGAAATACTGAACTGCCCTTGATTAGCGCGCTTAATTTTGCCCAACGTACTTTTTGAATCTTTGGCAAATTTTTCTGCAACCTCTCTCGCATTGAGCGTAGCTTCTTCAATCATTTCCGGCTTTACTTCGTTTAAGCGGGTAAATACATAGTCGGGCTGAGCGCGGTAGCTTTGGTCTGATAATACAATACCAGTTTTAATTAACTCCCCAATTTGCTGCATAAGCGCTCGCACCTTTTCAACATCATTTGAAAAGACAGTAACGGTTTGAATGGCACTGTAGCGAAATGGCGCTTTTTCACTACTTCCATATTGTTGTGCCAATTTGTCATTTATTTCTGGCTTTCCAATAGTAATGCTTTCTGCTGAAATGCCCTTCTCTTCTAAAAAGTTAGCTACCTGAAGGCTATTCTTTTCAATATGTTCATACAGTTGAGGTAAGTCATTGCCCGCGTCGACAAATTGAATAGGCCAAATAACCTGATCAGCAATGTATTCTCGCTCTGACAATCCTTTTACGGTTACTACTCTATCCCACGTTTGCATATCGTTCATGGCAGAAGACACCTGAACACCAAGCAAAGACACAGCAACCACCATGCCCATCGCCATTACTATCGCCGCACCTATTTTCATTCGAATCTCCATTCTGTCTGTTTTCAACAGGATACAAGCGAATATAAGCTTTTCGGTTTCACAAAACGAGATAAAAGCTGACCAATGGTGGCAAAAAAAAGGCCACTCAAATGAGTGGCCTAAAGAGCCCCTTAAGAGGGCAACGCTTGGGTAGACGGGAGAGTTAACCTTTACGCTGTATCAGGTAATAAAATACCGGAGTTAAGATAAGTCCAAATACGGTAACACCAATCATGCCTGAGAATACTGCCACCCCCATGGCCTGACGCATTTCAGAGCCGGCACCGGTTGATACCGCCATTGGCAGTACACCCATGATGAAAGCAATGGATGTCATTAGTATTGGACGAAGACGTAAGCGACTTGCTTCTTTAATAGCTGAAAGCGCGTCCATCCCCTTGTCTTGTAGCTCTTTTGCAAACTCGACAATGAGAATGGCGTTCTTCGTTGCAAGGCCAACCAGTACAATCAAACCTATTTGGGTAAAAATATTGTTGTCGCCGCCATAAACTTGCACACCAATAAGCGCGCTCAGCAAGGTCATGGGAACAATCAATATGATTGCCAGTGGCAAACGCAGGCTTTCGTATTGTGCAGCCAGTACTAAGAACACCAAAAGCACAACTAATGGGAATACAAACGCTGATGCATTACCCGCTAATATTTGCTGATAGGTGATCTCTGTCCACTCGTAAGTCATGCCAAGTGGTAACGTTTCAGCCAGTATTTCTTCAATAGCTGCCTTCGCTTGGTCAGAAGAATAGCCTGGCGCTGCTGCACCATTTATTTCAGCGGTGACGTATCCGTTATAGTGCATAACACGGTCAGGGCCTGCACTGTGCTCAATGTTCAAGAATGAGCCAAGCGGGATCATCTCACCTTGTGCATTACGCACTTTAAACTGCGTAATGTTCTCAATATCCTGACGGTATTGGGCATCAGCTTGTACATTTACTTGGTAAGTTCTACCGAACAAGTTGAAGTCGTTCACGTATAACGAACCTAAGTAGCCCTGCATGGTGGTAAACAAGGTATCGATGTTTACACCTTGGCTTACCGCTTTTTCACGGTCTACATCTACATCGAGCTGAGGTACAGCAACAGTGAAGCTAGTGAATGCATCGGTAAGCGCTGGGTGTGCCCACGCTTTGCCGATCACTTCTTGCGTTACACGCTCAAGTTCTTCAAAGCCTAGGTTTCCTCTGTCTTCAACCTGTAAACGGAAACCACCAATCGTGCCTAACCCCATTACTGGTGGCGGCGGGAATATTGCCACAAAGGCACCTTTTATAGACCCAAAGTTTTGGTTAAGCTGGGCAGCAATGGCGCCACCAGATAGATCAGGCGTCGTTCTTTTATCAAAGTCAGTCAGCGTTGCAATCAACACGCCTGAGCTTGGACTATTGGTAAGCCCGTTAATATTCAAGCCAGGGTATGCAATTGCATCTTCAACACCAGGGTGTTCCATAGCAATACGAGACATTTCACGGATCACTTCTTCAGTTCTGTCTAAGCTTGCTGCATTAGGCAGTTGAGCAAAGGCGACCAAATACTGCTTATCTTGCGGCGGAACATAGCCTGTTGGTGTATTGGCAAACTGGAAGTAAGTGAGCCCTAACAGACCCGCGTAAAGCACCATGATGATACTGCTCTTACGGATAAGCCCACCCACAGCACCAGTGTAGCGCTTTGAGTTACGGTCAAAGAAACGGTTAAACGGTGAAAATACAAAGCGGCCAAACACTTTATCCATTAAACGGGTTAACCAGTCATTCGCTTTACCGTGAGGCTTCAACAGCAATGCAGATAATGCAGGGCTAAGCGTTAACGAGTTAATTGCAGAAATTACCGTAGAGATAGTAATTGTTAGCGCAAACTGCTTATAGAACTGCCCGGTAAGACCGCTCATGAAAGCAGTAGGTACGAATACCGCAGCAAGTACCAGTGTTGTGGCAATGATAGGACCGGTTACTTCTTTCATTGCCTGTACGGTGGCTTCAAACGGCGCTTTGCCTTCAGAGATATTACGCTCTACGTTTTCAACAACAACGATGGCGTCGTCCACAACAATACCGATTGCCAACACTAGACCAAACAGCGACAGTGCATTAAGCGAGAAGCCCATTAGCTGCATAAAGGCGAACGTTCCCACAAGTGAAATAGGCACTGCAACGAGTGGGATAATAGACGCACGCCATGTTTGTAAGAACAGTACAACAACAAGTACAACTAACAATACAGCTTCAAGAAGTGTACTAATTACCGCTTCAATCGAACCGCGAACAAATACAGTAGGATCGTAGGCAATTTCGTATTCAAGGCCTTCAGGGAACGCCTTAGACAGTTCCGCCATACGAGCGCGAACGTCATCTGAAATTTGGATTGCATTAGAGCCTGGTGCTTGGAAAACCGGAACCGCTGCCGCAGGGTTATTGTTAATAAGTGAACGCAGTGCATAAAACTCTGAACCTAGTTCGATACGCGCAACGTCTTTAAGACGGGTTATTTCACCATTCTCACCCGACTTAACAATAATATTTTCAAATTCGGCTTCATCTTTTAAACGGCCGCGCACATTGATAAGCAGCTGAAATTCGCTGGTACCCGTAGGCTGTGCGCCTAGGCTACCTGCCGCCGCTTGCTGGTTTTGATCGGCAATAGCTGCTGCCACATCGCCAGGGTTTAACTGGAGCGCAGCCAGTTTGTTAGGGTCTAACCATACTCGCATGCTGAATTCACCAGCACCGAACAGGCGCACTTGCCCAACGCCATTGATTCGCACTAGCTCGTCTTTAACAAACTGATCAGCATAGTTTGAAAGATAAAGCATGTCATAACGATTATCCGGCGACGTCAGGTGCACTACCATGGTTAAATCTGGCGACGATTTTTCAGTTACCACACCTAAGCGCTGCACTTCTTGAGGTAAACGCGGTGTCGCGCGATTTACACGGTTTTGTACCAACGTTGTGGCTTCATCTGGATCCGTACCAATGGCAAACGTAATTGTTAGCGTCATACGGCCATCACTGGTTGCCTGTGATGACATATACAGCATGTTTTCAACACCGTTAATCTCTTGCTCTAGCGGCGTTGCAACTGTTTCCGCGATAACCTCTGGGTTTGCACCGGGATAATTCGCAGTTACCACCACGGTAGGCGGCATTACTTCTGGGTATTCAGTGATAGGTAGTTGCCAGACAGCAATTGCACCACCTATAAAAATAAGTAGGGAAAGCACGCCCGCAAAAATCGGGCGGCTAATGAAAAACTGCGAAATGTTCATTACTTAAGACCTGCTGTTGCTGTACCTGTGGCAAATGAACCACCAGATAAAACATCCTCATACTGCGCCATGTTTTGGGTTACTTGTGTTGCATTATCAACACGTGACTGCCAGCTAGATAAGTTTGCCAAAGCATCTTCATCACCCATAGGCACTTCGTTAGCGGCAACTTGGGCACCAGGGCGAACGCGCTGTAAGCCATCAACCACAATGGTGTCGTTTACATTCAAGCCGCTTGTGATGATGCGCATGCTACCCACTTTGTCGCCTAGCTTAACCGCACGGTATTCCACTTTACTTTCGTCGTTTACAACCAGTACAAACTTATTATTAAGATCTGTGCCGATAGCTTTTTCTTTAATAAGAATGCCCTGTTCATCGGTGTCACCTGCCAATTTTAAGTGTGCAAATAATCCCGGAATTAAACGACCTTCTTCGTTATTAAATACGGCACGAACGCGAAGTGTGCCGGTGCTACCGTTAACCTGGTTGTCGATGAAATCAATTTGACCCCAGTGGTTATAATCAGACTCGTTAGCAAGGCGCATCGCTACCGGCTGCTCGCTCACTGCTGTTGAAGCCGCTGATTTATCGGTTAGATAGTTTAGGTAGGTCTGCTCATCAATATCGAAATACGCATATAAACGGTCGGTCGATACGATGCGAGTCAACTCTGTTTGTCCTGCGGTAACAAAGTTACCTTCAGTGATGTTTGCGCGAGAAATACGTCCAGAAATAGGTGCTTCAACACGAGCAAAGCCTCGATTTAGGCGCGCTACTTCAAGTGCGGCTTGCGTTTGGTTTAAGCTTGCAAGCGCTTGGTTTTTCTCAGCTAAACGGGCATCAAGGACTTCTTCAGAAACTGCCTGGGTTTTACGAAGTTTAAAAGCACGGCTATAGTTTTGCTCAGCCAACTGAACGCGACTTTTGGCTTCTTCAAGCTGTGCAGTCAATCGATCAACTTCTGCTTTAAACGTGCGGTTATCAATTAAGAATAGGGTTTGCCCTTGTTCGACATATTCGCCTTCATCAAATGCAACAAAATCAATATAGCCCGACACGCGAGGGCGAAGCGCAACAATTTGCGGAGACTCTAAACGACCTGTAAAATTATCCCACTCGGTTAAACGCTGAGACACAACCGTTGCCACATCAACAGGAACACCAGCATTTGCGCCAGCGCTCATTGATTGACTTGGATCCTGCTCGTCACCACCGCATGCAGCGACAAGCGCAGTTAGGCTTACTATTGCCAATAAACGGGTAAAAGTTTTCATTGCAAGATTCTCTTAAAAATTAAACTAAAGTTTGATGCTGTGCATTATGCATCGCCACCAACAATAAAAATAATTATCTTTTTATATGCAACACATCACATGATGTTATATATTGAAGATCGGGCTGACAGAGACAACTGCTTTTAAAAATTTAGAAGAATGGTTTCGCAGAGAAAATGAGAATAACCGTATAAAAAGCGAGAGCTTAGGGAAATCAACGGTTACAGCGGTATAGTGTACCAGTGTCGTTCGTCGCATTCATTTGGAAAATAAATGCTTTTAGCTATAACCTATAACTAAACTATGTCAGTTAAATTACATAGCCAAAAACGAAGTAATCGGCAGCTTTTTTCATCGTTCGATAGATGAAAGTAGATTGTCCGCAATAGACACCGGAGACAACCATGCGTCCACATGATTTAAATTTATTGATGATTTTTGATGCCATCATGACCGAGGGTGCAATTACCCGCGCAGCTGACAGGCTGTCGATGACGCAACCTGCGGTATCTAACGCACTTTCTCGTATGCGCACAGCTTGGAAAGATGAACTGTTCGTTAAAGACGGCCGCGGTATTCAACCTACCTCATTTGCTAAAAATTTATGGAGTCAGATTCAGGGCCCTTTAGGCGAACTCGAAGTCGCCGTTAACCCAACTGACTTTAACCCTGCAACGGCTAAGCGTACTTTTCGTATAGCTGCAACTGACAGCATCGTTTCTATGGTGTGGGGGCCGCTACGCAAAGTGATTGAGAATGAAGCGCCTGGTATTAACATCCATGCCATTCCTAATTACGACATGGAAACCGATAAAATACTCAAAGATGCTGAAGCAGAGCTCACTTTCTCTAAATATCAGGAGCCTGGCTCTGTTATTCGTGCCGAACATGTTCTCGACCCAAGCTGGGTTGTGGTAATGCGCCCCGATCATCCATTAGCAAAATCTCAATTGACCTTAGAAGACTTTGTCGCGGCTGATCATCTTCTGTTTTCTGTTACAGGCGATGTGACTGGCCCTACAGATCAGGTACTGGCGAATTTAGGCCTTAAACGCCGCGTGGCAATGTCAGTAAACCAGTTTTATAACGCTACACCGTTACTAAAAGAGAGCAACCTTATTTGTGTAGCACCGTCTTTGGTAATGGAAAAAGAGATTTTCTCAGGGGAATTGGCAGTATTTGAAACGCCAATAGAAATTGTCAGCTCTCCGCTGTCTGTGATGTGGCACAAACGTCAGGATCAAGACGCGGGCTTACAGTGGCTTAGAGGACTCGTAGTTAGATTTATTCGCGAGCGTGTACAACGTCATGAAATGCTGCTCTCTCAATGCTGTAGAAAAGCCTATTGCGCCGAAACGGTTAAGCGCTTTATGGACCAGCGCAATATGGACTGTGAAGAATTCACGCCAGCGCATTTGAAAACGCCCAGCAACGATGAAATGGACGAAGAACGCGACACCGTAGCGGTTGGAAAAGAAACAGCTTAATACTAGCCTGCTTAGATAACTACACACTCGGCGAGACTTAACATGTTCGTCATTGCGTTGTGCTATCGCAGGTAAAGTGGTTCTAAAACATTCAAAGCCCTAATAAAAAAACCGCTCAAAGAGCGGTTTTTTCGTAGTTCGAACAAAGAAGCTAATTTACTTCTTTTTCTTTGCTTTCGGGTTTGGCAGGTCAGTAATACTTCCTTCGAAGATTTCAGACGCAAGACCAATTGATTCGTTAAGCGTTGGGTGAGCGTGGATAGTCAATGCTACGTCTTCAGCGTCAGCACCCATCTCAATAGCTAGGCCGATTTCGCCAAGCATTTCGCCCGCGTTGGTACCTACCATAGCACCACCGATTACGCGGCCCGTTTCTTTTTCGAAAATCATCTTGGTCATACCGTTAGTTGCATCAGATGCAATTGCACGGCCTGAAGCAGCCCATGGGAACGTTGCTGTTTCATAGCTTACGCCCTGCTCTTTCGCTTCTTTTTCAGTTAGACCAACCCAAGCAACTTCTGGCTCAGTGTACGCTACTGAAGGAATAGCACGTGGGTCGAAGTAATGCTTCTGTCCAGCAATAACTTCTGCAGCAACGTGACCTTCGTGAACCGCTTTGTGCGCAAGCATTGGCTGACCTACAAGGTCACCGATTGCGAAGATGTGGTCAACGTTAGTACGCATTTGCTTATCAACGTTGATGAAGCCACGCTCGTCAACGTTTACGCCAGCCGCATCTGCGCCAACTAGCTTACCGTTTGGCTTACGACCAACAGCAACAAGTACTTTGTCGTAGCGTACTGGCTCTGCAGGCGCTTTCTTGCCTTCAAATGTTACGTACAAGCCATCGTCTTTTGCTTCAACCGCAGTCACTTTGGTTTCAAGCATGATGTTAAACTTGTCTTTGTAGTCTTTCATGAACACTTTCATGATGTCTTTGTCAGCTGCTGGAATTAGCTGATCTAAGAATTCAACTACATCAATGTTCGAGCCAAGTGCTTCGTACACAGTACCCATTTCTAGACCGATGATACCACCGCCTAGTACTAGCATTTTCTCTGGAATGTCTTTCATTTCCAGTGCGCCAGTTGAGTCAATTACACGCTCATCTTCTGGGATGAACGGTAGGCTTACTGGCTCAGAACCCGCAGCGATAATCGCTTTCTCGAAAGTAATAGTAGTAACGTCGTCACCATTTTTTACTTCTAGGGTGTTTGCGCCTGTAAATTTACCGAAGCCTTGTACATGCTTGGTTTTACGCATTTTAGACATACCGCTAAGGCCATTTGTTAGTTGCTTAACAACGCCGTCTTTGTATTCGCGGATTTTATCTAAATCGATGGTAGGCTCGCCAAACGACACACCGTGGCTAGCAAGGTGCTTCGCTTCTTTCATCACTTTAGCAACGTGAAGAAGTGCTTTTGAAGGGATACAGCCAACGTTAAGACAAACACCACCAAGCGTGTCGCGTGAGTCTACGATAACTGTTTCAATACCTAAGTCAGCCGCACGGAATGCTGCTGAATAACCGCCAGGGCCGCCGCCCAGTACCACCAATTGCGTTTTAATTTCGCTCATTGTGAACCTCAATCCTGTTCTTGTAGGGTCATGCTATTACTTTTGTGTAATAGCATAACCTAAATGCCACCAAATGGGCTTATAAAATCGTCGAAAATGTTACTGATATTGTAAACTTTTTCGACCTTTTATTTAAAGTATGATTCTGCGTAAGTCAGTTAGGTTTGCAGCAACCTCTGTAGAGAATCTTGCACCTACCGCACCATCGATGACTCGGTGGTCGTATGACAGGCTTAGCGGCACCATTAAGCGCGGCTCAAACTCTTTACCATTCCACTTAGGCTTCATCTCAGACTTCGACACACCTAATATGGCGACTTCTGGTGCATTTACAATAGGTGTAAACGCTGTGCCACCAATACCGCCTAGACTAGAGATGGTGAACGTTCCACCCTGCATGTCAGCCGCTTTAAGCTTGCCTTCACGGGCTTTCTTAGAGGTGTCGATAAGCTCTTGAGACAGCTGCTCAATACCTTTCTTATTCACGTCACGAATAACAGGTACAACAAGGCCTCCCGGTGTTTCAACCGCAATGCCAATGTTGATAAACTTCTTAATGATTAAGCTCTCGCCGTCGTCAGACAGTGATGAGTTGAATACTTCGTATTTCTCAAGGGCTTTCGCTACCGCTTTCATAACGAATACTAGTGGCGTGATCTTAAGACCAGACTTAATTTTCGCGTGGTAAGCGTTTTGCTCTTTACGGAATTCTTCAACTTCAGTGATATCTGCTTCGTCGAACTGCGTAACGTGCGGGATAGTCGCCCAGTTACGGTGTAAGAAAGGTCCAGAGATCTTTTGAATTCGAGAAAGCTTTTGTTCTTCAATCTCACCAAACTTGCTGTGATCAACAGGCTTAACCGGCACGATTTGAAGTACGTTGTCGCCCACAGGCGCACTGCCTGAAGCTGCTGCTGTGCGAGGTTTCGCAAGCTCAGCTTTCACATAGGCTTGAACGTCTTCTTTCAAGATACGGTTTTTAGGGCCAGAGCCGTTAACTTGAGTCAGGTCTACACCAAACTCACGAGCGATACGGCGTACCGAAGGAGAAGCATGTGCTTTACCTGTATTCTTGGCTTCTGGCGCTGGAGGCACAGGAGAGCGACCTTGCGAAGCTTCCTGTTGTGACGCTTGTTGAGTCTCTTCTTGCTGTGAGTCTTGTTTAGTCTCTTCTTGCTTAGGTGCTTCAGCAGGCTTTTCAGCTGCACTTGAAGACGAGCCACCGCTGGTCTCTAGCTTAACAACCAAGGTGCCTTGCTTAACTTTGTCGCCCGTTTTGATAAAGACTTCTTTAATCGTACCTGCATGCGTTGAAGGCACATCCATGGTGGCTTTATCAGTTTCTAGCGTAATTAGACCGTCTTCTTTTTCAACGGTATCGCCAGCTGATACAAGTACATCGATAACGTCAACTTCACCGTCTTCACCAATGTCTGGTACAGCTACTTCGATAGTCTCGCTACCTGCAGATGCCGCTGGCGCTGATTCTTGCTTTTCGCTTTCCTGCGCAGCCGGTGCAGACGCTTCAGAAGAAGCATCGCTAGACGCCGATTCACTTGAAGACGAGCCTGAACCCGCTACTTCAAGCTTAATAACAACTGTGCCTTCTTTCACTTTATCGCCAGTACTGATGAATACTTCTTTCACCGTACCTGCGTGTGTTGAAGGAACGTCCATGGTTGCTTTATCGGTTTCAAGAGTAATTAGCCCATCTTCTTTTTCAATGGTGTCGCCCACTGAAACCAATACGTCGATTACGTCTACTTCGTCGTCAGAACCGATATCCGGTACTGCAACTTCAATCACTTCGCTGCTGCCAGACGCAGCTGGCGCTGCTTCTGACTTGCTTTCGTCTTTTGGTGCTTCTTGCTTAGGTGCATCTTCTTTAGAAGATTCATCTGAAGCGTTTTCTTCAGACGCGCCTTCATCGGCACTGTCACCATTGGCAACTTTCATTTCACCAATCACATCGCCTTCTTTGATTTTATCGCCTACTGATACAGACAGGCTAACAATCTCACCTTCAAACGGTGCTGGGATGTCCATTGACGCCTTGTCACTTTCAACAGTAACAACGCCTTCATCAGCCTCAATGTTGTCGCCTACGGCAACACATAGCTCGATAACTTCAACTTCGTCACCGCCTACGTCGGGTACGATAATCTTTTGAATATCTGACATATGTAAAATACCTTATCTGGCTTACGCGTAAAGTGGGTTAAGTTTTTCAGCGTTAATTTCAAAACGCTTAATGGCTTCTGCTACCACTTTCTTCTCAACGTCACCGCGCTGAGCCAATTCGTAAAGTGATGCCACCACAATGTATGACGCATTAACTTCAAAGTGAGTACGCAAGTTTTCACGGCTATCGCTTCGACCGAAACCGTCTGTACCTAGGCAGCGGTATTCAGTTTCGATGAACGCACGTACTTGGTCTGAGTAGTTCTTCACATAGTCAGTGGCAGAAATCGCAGGACCTGCGTCTTTCGTAATTACCTGACCAATGTAAGGTACTTTTTGCTCAGCTTCTGGGTTTAGCATGTTCCAGCGTGCTACGTCTTGACCTTCACGCGCTAGCTCGTTGAACGAGGTCACTGAGTAAACGTCAGAAGATACGTTGTAGTCGTCACAAAGAATCTGTGCCGCTTTACGTACTTCGTTCAAGATAGTGCCTGAGCCCATCAACTGAACATTCAGCTTAGACTTGTCATTTTCAACGCGCTCTAGCTTGTAAATGCCTTTGATGATTTGCTCAGCAATATCATCGCCTTCAGGCATTTCTGGGTGTTGATAGTTTTCGTTCATCAATGTTAGGTAATAGAAAATATTCTCATTATTACCGTACATGCGACGTAGACCGTCTTGAACGATAACTGCTACTTCGTAACCATACGTTGGGTCGTAAGTAATACAGTTAGGAATTAGGTTCGCTTGAACATGTGAGTGGCCGTCTTGGTGCTGTAGACCTTCACCGTTAAGTGTGGTTCTACCCGCAGTTGCGCCTAATAGGAAACCACGCGCTTGGCTATCGCCTGCCGCCCATGCAAGGTCACCAACACGTTGGAAACCAAACATTGAGTAGTAAATGTAGAACGGAATAGTGGTAGCGTTACACGTTGAGTAAGACGTACCCGACGCAACCCACGATGCCATTGCACCTAGCTCGTTAATACCTTCTTGTAATACCTGACCTTTCTTATCTTCGCGATAGTAAGCGACTTGGTCGGCATCTTGCGGTACGTATTTCTGGCCTTCATTAGCGTAAATACCTACCTGACGGAACAAGCCTTCCATACCAAATGTACGGGCTTCATCAGGAATAATTGGCACAATACGCTTACCAATTTTCTTATCTTTCAATAGAGCGTTAAGTACACGTACAAACGTCATGGTTGACGATACTTGACGGTCACCTGAACCTTTTAAGATGGCGTCGAATGCACTTAGCTCAGGAATTTCAAGCTGCTCTTCAGCCTGTTCACGGCGAGAAGGCAAGTAACCGCCTAGTGCTTCACGACGCTCACGAAGGTACTTCATTTCTTCGCTGTCTTCGTCGAACTTGAAGTATGGCAGGTCAGCAATTTTCTCGTCTGCTACAGGAATATTGAAACGATCGCGGAACGCTTTGATTGAATCAACGTCCATTTTCTTAACGTTGTGCGCCACGTTTTGTGCTTCGCCTGATGCACCTAGACCGAAACCTTTAACCGTTTTAGCAAGGATTACCGTTGGACGACCTTTCGTATCAATGGCTTTTTGGTAAGCCGCGAATACCTTAACTGGATCGTGACCACCACGGTTCAAGCGCCAGATGTCGTCGTCAGACATGTTCGCTACAAGTGCCGCTGTTTCAGGATACTTGTTGAAGAAGTTTTCACGGGTGTACTTGCCGCCTTTGGCTTTACAGTTCTGGTATTCACCGTCTACCGTTTCGCCCATAAGCTGGATAAGCTTGCCAGATTTATCACGAGCCAGTAGCTCATCCCAGTAGCTACCCCAAATAACTTTCACTACTTCCCAGCCAGCGCCGCGGAACGTACCTTCAAGTTCTTGGATAATTTTGCCGTTACCACGTACCGGGCCGTCTAGACGCTGAAGGTTACAGTTGATAACAAACGTTAGGTTGTCTAGGCCTTCACGAGAAGCAAGACCAATTGCACCCAAGCTCTCTGGCTCATCACACTCACCGTCACCCATGTAGCAGTAAACACGCTGACCTGAACAGTCTTTAATACCACGGTTAGTTAGGTACTTAAGGAAGCGCGCTGTGTAGATAGCTTGAAGTGGACCAAGACCCATAGATACGGTTGGGAATTGCCAGTAGTCTTTCATCAAGTGAGGGTGTGGGTAAGACGACAGACCATCGCCAGCACACTCTTGACGGAAGTTGTTTAACTGTTCTTCAGTTAAGTTGCCTTCCATATATGAGCGCGCATAAATACCTGGAGAAATATGGCCCTGAGCGAAAATAAAGTCGCCGCCTTGATTTTCGTTAGGCGCTTTGAAGAAGTGGTTAAAGCCAACATCGTAAAGCATAGCCGATGATGCGAAGCTACCAATGTGACCACCAAGCTCTAGGTCTTTCTTAGATGCACGCAATACAATCATCAATGCGTTCCAACGAATTGCCGCACGGATGCGCGCTTCGATGGTCAAGTCACCAGGCATTTTTGGCTCTTGCGCTGCTGGGATAGTATTGATGTAGGCAGTAGTTGCGTCATACGGTAGATGCGCTCCGCTGCGACGAGCTTTATCAATAAGTTTTTCGAGTAAATAGTGGGCGCGTTCTACGCCTTCCTCTTCTAAAACCGACTCAAGCGCATCAATCCACTCTTTAGTTTCTTGAGGATCTACATCTTGGTGCATCATATCAGACATGGTGCCATCCTATTTTTTGCTTATATAGAAAATCCTCCCTTAGCATTGCCTCTACTCTTAAAGGCGCTAAAAGAAGGAAAACTAAATTACGTTGTACTCACAGTGACCCAATCTGGCTCACCTGCTTTTGCAGTGGCACAGGAAAAACCTGACCGGCCTCTGCGAATGAATAGCTATCTAGCCCTTATCTTATAAAAGGTCAGACTAGTAACTAAATCTCTAATCGTCGCAATGCGCGCTGTACGCGGGTATCGCGTTGATTAATGGTTAATAGCGTTTTTTCAATAAACGCCAAATGCGTATTACATGCCTGACGCGCAGCTTCAGGGTCGCGAGAAGCAATGGCTTCTACAATTTCACGACGCTGCTTAGCAATGTCTTCCACCGCTTCAGGGTGCGCTGCCAGCATGTCAAAGTTTCGTTCAATATTGTCCACCAGCATGCTTTGCATGGTGCTCATTACGTGCAACAACACCATATTGTGTGATGCTCTTGCCATAATGATATAAAACTGTCCTAGCGCCTCAGCTTGGGCACGCTTGCTTTCGTGCGCTTTAGGCGTAGGTACGTCGTTCAATGCTTGCTTCAATGCGTTGTAATCTTCAGGTTGACCACGAAGTGCCGCGTAGTACGCCGCCATCCCTTCAAGCGCATGACGAAATTCAAGCAAATCAAATTGAGTTTCAGGACGCTGGCTAACTAAGTCCAT
Source organism: Alteromonas sp. MmMcT2-5 (assembly GCF_022348315.1). Classification (NCBI taxonomy): domain Bacteria; kingdom Pseudomonadati; phylum Pseudomonadota; class Gammaproteobacteria; order Alteromonadales; family Alteromonadaceae; genus Alteromonas; species Alteromonas sp. MmMcT2-5. The sequence continues at coordinate 29,775 of NZ_JAKRFB010000004.1, forward strand.
TAGGGGGTCTGTCATGGCAGAATTAAGGTTGCGATTAACAAACGTACCGCCGCCTTGCTTACGTTCTACCAACCCACGTGCCTGTAGATTACCAATGGCTTCCCTAAGCGAAGGTCGCGATACATCAAATTCAAGCGCAAGCTCTCTCTCTGGCGGTAATTTCTGACCAGCCAATAACGTACCGTCGAGTATCATTGACTCGAGTTGCTCGGTAATCACATCAGAGAGTTTTTTTCGCTGCTGCCGCATGCGCTCTACGTATCCTTCTATTTAAACCGTGCTCTATAACAATAGCGACGTTATAAGAGCGGTGAATGTAAAAAATAATCGTGGAATATTTAATCACAAACACAATTGGTAATACCATTTTACCTATCTAGTTTAAGGCAGATCGATTTCGAGGTAAATACTCACAAGCATAGCAAAGCATTTACCTTTTGCTGGGTGTTAAGCTTTATTGTTGAATTTGTTAAGAAAAATCAGTAACCGTAAACTGGTCTGATGAGGAAGAGAGAATGCAGTAATAGGGGCAAAGCGCCTGATCTACATACAATTAATAAATAGACCAAACGCCCTTCTAAGCCAAGTAGGCTAGTAAATGTTAAAAATAATGACTATGCAAGACTGCCTACAAGCGTGAGCGCTGATGTTATTACAAGAAGAAAAATAACATTACGTTTTGCTAACTTTACAAGCACCTTCGGTTCTATTGCTGCATTTTCAGCCTGCAACTGCTGTTCATCAGGCGTTAGAATCTCAGCTTTCGAAGAAATTTGTGTAAGCACATCGTATGCAGGTACATCGAACTGAAGTGCATACTTAATCCACTCAGGCAACGCTCGTGAGAAATGTCCCATCATCAACATGCCAAAAGCGGTAACGCGAACAGGAATATAATCGAGCGCAAACATCAATCTTCCCGCAGCGGCTTTTAAAGGGTGATTTGCATCACACAATGCCTCGGTTGTGCTTCGACTCAAGCTATAAAACAGCGCGCCAGGTGCACCAAAAGCAATAAACCACAGCATCACAGCGGCATAGTGTTGATAGTTAAGCCAAGTAAGGTGTTGGCCAAAAGTTTTGCCTTCTGTACCCGCACTTCCGTCACTGTCTGTTTGACTTGCACAATGCCCTAGTTGGTCGGTGTACATACTGCACGCCTGAAGGTCACCTCGATCAGCAGCATTCAAAAAACTCTTGTAGACGGCTCGCAATGCAGGGCAGCCAATACAGATGAACAAAATTATGCTTTGCTCTATAAACGTAAGAAATGCACCAAGTACCCAGTATTCAATTGCTCCCAGCACTACTGCGGGAAGTAAAAGATAGAAATAAAGTGCTGTGGATGAGGCCTTTTTACTCCCCTCCTCACCTTCATTTCCTTCTTGAAACTTAATCAACCCTTTATCTTGAAGAAAAGCACGATATTGAGCGGCATACTTTTCAATATGCCAATTAGGTGTTTTTGTTATCAACCGCTCGAGGCTGAGAACTAATAGCAAGCTCATTAACATCATAGGTATTGAGTTTCCTTTTTTCTGCAGTGCGGATTAGTTAAATTATTTAAACCCAGCAACGCGCATTCTATATCTTGCCCAATCGAAAGCTGCACCAGGGTCAGTTTTTCGCCCTGGTGCTATATCATTATGGCCTACGATACGCCCTAAAGTGATCCGAGGATAGTATCTCGTAATAAAATCAGTGAGTTCGCCAAGGGCTTGGTACTGTGCATCGGTGTAAGGCAACGTATCAGTACCTTCAAGTTCAATACCTATAGCATAGTCGTTACAGCGGCTGCGGCCTTGAAATGAAGACAGGCCCGCGTGCCATGCCCGCTGTTCAAGGGGCACAAATTGCTCTATTTCACCCGTTCGATAAATTACACAATGAGCAGAGACCCGTAACCCAGCAATTTCTCTATAGAAAGGATGTTCATCAGGATTGAGGGTTCCGGTAAACAATTGGCGAATGCCCGGCGTACCAAACTGTGAAGGAGGTAGTGAAATATTGTGTATCACTAACAGGCTAACGTCTGCGCTGTCAGGACGGGCATCATAATGCGGACTTGCTGTGTACTTTGCTTCGTTGTAAAGCACCATAGTATTTGCTTCGATAATTGATTTTCTGCGTTATAGCCTACATTGTATATGGATATAAGTGTATAGGGCTATACATTGCATTCTAATAAGCTAATCAGCACGTTAGTCCTTTGCTTAAGAGATTACGCCGAGTATTTAGCAATACGAAAAGCGGTGCACCACTATTATAAGAAAGGTAGAAGCATGAATGAACAACAAGACCCGACAGCGTCGACGGGTAAATGGATGGTTGCGCTTGCTTGGATTTGCGGTTTTGGTCTACTGGTTTTTGTTTTCTCAGATCTTTTAGAAAAACAAATTAACCCAAATAGCGAACCAACATCAGAGCGTATTGGTTCACAAACCGAAGTCCGACTTAAGCAAAATCGCCAAGGTCACTATGTGACAACAGGTTATATTAATGGTGAGGAAGTCGTATTTCTTGTTGATACAGGTGCCACTGACGTGGCCGTTCCCGCTCATTTGGCTAACAAGCTTCAACTCAAAGCGGGTCGAGAAGGGTTAGCCAGCACAGCTAACGGCGTTGTAAGAGTCGCCGAATCGACTATTGAAACTTTGCGCATTGGTGAAATTGTGGTGCGCGATGTAAAAGCAAACTTAAACCCCGGTATGCAAGATGACCATATATTGCTGGGAATGAGTGTTCTTCGCCAATTAGAGTTTACTCAGCGCGGAGAATGGTTAATATTGCGTACCCTTTAAATACACAGATAGCATAGATCATAGCGATGAAGATGACATCACCAGACATGCAAGCGATTCGAGAGCAAGTATCGAACGCACTTATTGAAGATCTTGGCGGCGAATTAAATGCTGCAAACGACATTACGGCGAACCTGATAGATGAAAGTGTCAATGCAAAAGCCACTATTATTACGCGAGAGCCTTGCGTGGTTTGTGGAATCGCATGGGCAAACCAAGCATTTGCACTAATCGACGAGTCGGTGTCGCTAACGTGGCATGTAAAAGATGGTGACAAAGTTGATGCCAACACCGTACTGGTTAGTTTGGAAGGCTCTGCTCGCGCGATATTGACGGCAGAACGTACGGCGCTTAACTTCCTACAAACCCTGTCAGCAACCGCCACTGTTACTGCCTTTTACGCTAAGTATTTAGATGGCTCCAACACTAAAATTCTCGATACCCGCAAAACGTTGCCAGGTTTGCGGCACGCACAGAAATACGCGGTGCGTTGTGGTGGTGGTCAAAACCATCGTGTGGGTTTGTTCGATGCATTCTTAATTAAAGAAAATCACATATTTTCTTGCGGAAACATAGAGAAAGCCGTAAGCCGAGCGAAAACAATGATGCCGGGCAAGCCTGTTGAAGTAGAAGTAGAGAACTTAACCGAGCTTGAACAAGCCCTTAGTGCAGGTGCCGACATTGTCATGCTGGATAATTTTTCTAACGAACAGATCCAACAGGCAGTAGCGCTCAACAAAGGTCAATGTAAACTGGAAGTATCAGGAAACATTACTGATGAACGACTGGCTTCGCTCGCGAAATTAGGCGTAGATTACATTTCATCTGGTGCCTTAACTAAACACGTTCAGGCTATTGATTTGTCTTTGCGCATTAATTTGTCCTAGCGAAGCAAGAAAGATAAAGAGCCAAATTAAAAGCTGTAAAGGTGGATTTAACATTAGGTAAGCGAATGTGTTGCTTATCCCCTTGTACTTCCACCTTTATAACGCGGCTTCTTTGTTGCACGTGTTTTATTATAAAGCTAAAGTGTTTCAGTGAAATTCACGTTATCGCAATTATCACTTTCCTATACTGTGGCTTTAATTACTGAAACCTTGATGGTTGAGGTTACACAGTAATTTTAAATCACCGAGTAGATGTATAATTTACAATACGATTACTCGTCATTCTGTTCAGTCATTTCTCGATAATGCTTTTTGTGTATAGATAGGCATACGCACTTAAGTCATTAACTTTTATACGAAAGTTCAAGTGATAAAGCCTGCCAAGGCACTGCGAACCGTGTCATACTGAAAAAGCTAGACATAGGTATATTTGCCTATACTTGTCAGTAACAAATAAAATTCTATACTGAGTATCAAGTACCAGGGGCGTTAAATGGACGACTCGGGTATAAACGTCAATTTGAATTAGATTTAAACTTTACGTGTTATACACGTCCCGGAGAAAAACCATGATGAACATGAATACTAAAAACCAAAAAGGTTTCACCCTTATCGAACTAATGATTGTTGTTGCAATCATAGGTATCCTTGCAGCAATCGCACTTCCTGCTTACCAAAACTACACGCAAAAAGCGAAGTTCACAGAAGTAACTAACGCAACTGCAGCAGCAAAAACTGCTGTAGAGATCTGTTATGCCTCTACTGGTAACATTGCTGATTGTGATGAAGGCGATAATGGCGTTCCTGGTCCTATTACAGCTGATGCTGATACTGTTGGCCTAACAGTTACTGACGGTGTTATTAAAGCGACTGCTTCTGGAAACTCAGGCCTTACAGACGGTACTGATGCAGCTACATACACTTTAACTCCTGACGTTACTGATGGTAACGTTAAGTGGTCGAAAGGCTGTACTCCAGCAGACCTTTGCTAATCGCTGAGTTGTTTGGAAAGCGCCCAGATAAGTCTGGGCGTTTTTGTATTTGAGATACATAACTTCTAAAGTAAAGAGAAAAACCATGGCAAAAGCAGCAACGGTGTTCATTTGGCAAGGAAAAGACCGCCATGGTCAATCACGTAAGGGAGAAATTTCTGCCACTTCCTTATCCGAAGCAAAAAACCTTCTTCGTCGACAAGGGATCTCTGCCAACAAAGTAAAAAAACTAGCTAAACCACTTTTCGGTGGTGGCCAAAAAATAACCCCAGCAGACATTTCTGTCATATCGCGTCAAATCGCCACCATGCTTGCCGCGGGTGTTACACTTATCCAATCGTTAGAAATGATTGCACAAGGTCACTCAAAGCAATCCATGCGGAAACTTTTAGCCGAAATTACCGATGAGGTTAAATCAGGTAACCCGCTCTCATCGGCGCTCAGAAAACACCCTCTTTATTTTGACGATTTATATTGCGACTTGGTTTACACCGGTGAGCAGTCGGGCGCACTTGAAACCATTTATGACCGCATCGCGACCTACAAAGAGAAAGCCGAAGCACTAAAATCAAAAATCAAAAAAGCGATGTTTTACCCTATCGCAGTTTTGGTTGTTGCTTTTATTGTTACGACCATCCTTCTTATATTTGTTGTGCCGCAGTTTGAAGAAATTTTCAGCAGCTTTGGCGCAGAACTCCCTGCCTTCACCCAGTTCGTATTGGCTATTTCACGGTTCGTCCAAGACTACGGTATTTTTATAGCCATAGGTATTGGTGGTGCTGGATTTATGTTTATGCGCACCTATAAGCGAAGCCAGAAGCTACGTGACACGGTAGACCGCAACATTTTAAAAATTCCCGTTATCGGCGAAATTCTAAAAAAAGCCAGTATTGCGCGCTTTACCCGAACCTTAGCCACGACCTTTGCAGCAGGTGTGCCGCTTATTGGCGCACTTGAATCCGCCGCAGGTGCATCGGGTAACGCAGTATACCGCGAAGCCATTTTATACATGCGTAAAGAAGTGGCGGGCGGTATGCCAATGCATGTTGCAATGCGCGCTACACAAGTATTCCCTGACATGGTGACGCAGATGATTGCCATTGGTGAGGAGTCGGGCGCGGTTGATGAAATGCTCAGCAAAATTGCCACCATATATGAAGCTGAAGTAGATGATATGGTAGACGGTTTAACTAGCCTACTAGAACCAATGATCATGGCCGTACTTGGCGTGGTAATCGGCGGCTTGATTGTGGCTATGTACCTCCCTATATTCCAGATGGGTAACGTGGTATAACGTGGCTCAGCACCAAAAGAACGAAAATCAACAGTTATAAGAACCACATACCATGGACGCGATAATTACGCTTAGTCAGCTTTACCCTGCTGTATTCTACTCCCTAGTCTTTTTTGTAAGTTTAATGGTTGGCAGTTTCTTGAATGTGGTGATTTACCGCTTGCCTATTATGATGGAACGCAGCTGGCAGCAAGAGTACCAAAGCTATTTTAGCGAGGGTGAGCCGACACCTAATGATAAAAACTCATCAGCGAAAGAAGAAGTATTTAACCTTGTAAAACCAAACAGCACATGCCCTAGCTGCGGCCACAAAATTCGCGCATGGGAAAATGTTCCTGTTATTAGCTACCTGTTCCTTAAAGGTAAGTGCGCTAAATGCAAAGTTGGAATATCAGTTCGTTACCCGCTGGTTGAATTGTTTACTGCTTTAGCCTGTACGTTTGCGGCCTATCAATTTGGTGTCACATCGCAAGCACTATGGGCCGTATTGTTTACCTACATACTCGTTGCTCTGCTTTTTATTGACTTAGATAAGATGCTATTACCTGACCAGTTGACACTGCCTCTACTGTGGTTGGGGTTACTGTTGAGCACGCAACACATTTTTGTAGGCACCACCGACGCTATTATTGGCGCAGCGGCGGGTTATTTAAGTTTATGGTCTGTTTATTGGCTATTTAAACTTGCCACTGGCAAAGAAGGTATGGGCTATGGCGATTTCAAGCTGCTCGCCGCACTTGGCGCTTATACGGGCTGGCAAGGCTTGCCCATTATTATTTTGCTCTCTTCGTTTGTTGGTGCAATTGCAGGCATACTCATAATGGTGATTCAAAACAAAGGTAAGTCGCTGGCAATTCCTTTTGGTCCCTATCTCGCAGTGGCGGGTTGGCTGACACTGCTTTTTAAAGATGCCATTATTACCACCTATCTTGATTACGTACTTTAGTTTGAAGGTGCCGGCATTATGAATAAGCAGACTCCCTTTGTAGTAGGCCTTACTGGCGGGATAGGTAGCGGTAAATCTGCTGCCACTGATATTTTTGCGTCGTTAGGCATAGACATCGTGGATGCCGACGAGGTCGCAAGAGATGTGGTTGCCGTGGGCTCACAAGGGTTGCTTCAAATAGCTGAGCATTTTGGCGAGCGTATTTTGCTTGAAGACGGTAGCCTTGATCGCGCCGCACTTCGAGAGAAGGTTTTTGCTAACCCAGATGAAAAAACCTGGCTGAACGGCCTTCTCCACCCGCTTATTCGTTCTCGCATGCAACAGCTAATCATGGAATCGGCTTCCCCCTATTGCATCTTGTCTGTTCCACTATTGGTTGAAAACAAGCTTACTGAAATGTGTAACTACGTAGTAGTGGTTGACTGTCCTGAAGCGCTTCAGCTTGAACGCGCCTTAAAGCGAGATGGTAGCTCTGAAGCAACGATAAAAAGTATTATGGCGTCACAAGCTAGCCGTAAAGAACGGCTGAGCGCTGCAGACCATGTATTAGACAATAGCACCAGCCTAAACGCCCTCTCTTCGCAAGTTTCGACCTTGCATGAACACTTACTTTTGCTATCTAAAGCGTGAAGTTGATAGACGAAGTTAACGCAAAAACACATCCCTAATAACTAAATTCACTATCTAAAAGCAGGGCGTTACAGCCTTACGGATTGATTTTTGAAACTTTTTTGACCAATTAACGTCAAAGTAAAGATTTGGCGAACAAGTATACTTGGCTTAAACGCTTTGATGCTTTAGGCTTGTTGCCTTTCACTGTTCAGCTAAATTTTTAGCGATATTTCTCTAAGTCTATGTGTTTTAAGGGGTTCCATGGGTCACGCTGTTTTCGAATTTCCACTAAAGGAAAAAGTACGTAACTATTTACGTGTTGAGCAGCTGCTTGGACAACTTAAGATTACGGCTAAATCAGAACATACTCATCTGCAGCTGGTGTTCTTTGAACAGCTTTTCGAATTACTTGATCTCATTGAAAGACTGGATCTTCGCTCCGATCTTACCAAAGACCTCGAAGCCCATGAAAAGAACTTGGTGTATTGGTCTAAGCACCCGAAAATTGACAGCACCGCCTTAGAACAAGCGCTAAAAACCGTGCTTACCCTAAAACAAAAGCTAAAAACAGACCGCCGTTTTGGTAGTGCTTTGAAAGAAGATAAACTGCTAAGCGCAATCAGGCAGCGCTTTGCCATTCCAGGTGGCGCGTGTAGCTTCGATTTGCCCAATCTTCATTTTTGGTTACAACAACCCCTTGAACAACGCCTCGCTGAAATAGCGCAATGGCTTGAAACGTTAGCCTTACTCGATGATGCTATTGCTGTTAGCCTGTCGTTCATTCGCGAACGAGGTCAATTTGTCAATGTGGTTGCTGACAACGGTTTTTATCAAGGCGCTGCAGAAGATAAAAACGAGTTAATTCGCGTTAAATGTAGCGTTGATGAAGGGTATTACCCTACGCTTAGCGGCAACAAATACCGTTACGCACTCCGCTTCATGCTATTTTCTCCTCAAGAGGGCCAATCTGGCGCAGTGGAAAGCAGTATTCAGTTTCGTTTAGCTGCCTGTTAAACTTAAGACCTGCTGACGTGTGATGTACCGCAAAGATCAGCAGGCCAGAGTCTTTAATTTATTATTTCCCGTCTGCGGTAGTATAAGCAAATCGCAAACTTCGCCGTTTAGACGTATTTCACTGGAGTAAATAATGGAAGTGAAATGTCCTATTTGTGCCAAGCAGGTTGTTTGGGCACCAACAAGCGAATATCGCCCTTTTTGCAGTAAAAAATGCCAACTTATCGATTTAGGTGAATGGGCCGCTGAAGACAGAAAAATAGCCGGCAAGCCTGCAGAAGACGCAACGCCCAAGCATATCGATGTTGAAGAGATAGAGGCGATGCTAGCACAGCAAACAGATGACTTCTTTAAGCACTAATACGCGCTGTCTTTCCCCACAATTTGGCAAACACCAGTATTTAGGTAAATTCCACTAAGACGTATTTTCGTACAAAGCACAGTGGTGTAGTATCGGTTTACTTGATCTCCAAGTCGTGGGTAGATGCGCAGACAGCGAACGTATTAATTCATCACAATATTACTCAATAGATCGCTGCGCAGCCTTCCTCATCCTCAACCTATACAAAAAGGAACATGAATGTTTAATTCTATCGCGCTTGTTGGTGGTACTCATGGAAATGAAACCAGTGGTATTCAGCTTATTCGAAACTGGCAACAGTTTGGGCTACCTTCGCGATTTAATGAGCTAAATGTTTCGTTAAGCATCGCCAATGAAGCGGCCATTGCGGCAAACGTACGTTTCGTAGACGAAGACTTAAACCGTCAGTTTACCTTTGAACGTTTATCGAATAACAATTCTGCGAAAGAAGCTGAGCTTGCTAAGGCTCTTAACCAACAGTTAGGGCCTAAGGGTGATTCGAACACAGATTTTGTGATTGATATTCACAACACCACCAGCGAAATGGGTGCTACGCTCATCATTTTGGAAGCGGATGAGTTTCATATTCAGCTGGCGCGATACGTAAAGCAACAAATGCCAGAAGCCAACATTTTGGTAGAAGACGAAAAGCCCTACCTTGAACATGGTTACCTGTGCACCACTGGTAAGAAAGGTGTAATGATAGAAGTGGGTGGGCAGCCACAGGGCGTGTTAAGAGAAGATGTTTACCTTCTAACACAAACCATGGCTGAAGCAATATTGGATTTTTGTGCCGCGTATAATAAAGGGCAAATTAACACTGACGCTTTGCCTGCCTGTGAAGCTTTTCGTTTAGGCGATAACGTGTCTTTTCCGTTAGATGCTAATGGAAAACGTACCGCCATGATCCATCATTCACTGCAAGATAACGATTTCAAACCTCTCATGCCTGGAGCACCTGTATTTCGGACGTTTGACGGCAAAGATATCGTGTGGGAAAACGAAACTGAAACCTACCCGCACTTTATTAATGAAGCCGCTTATTTCAAACTGGATGTGGCATTTGCCACCGCTGAACGAATAACCTTGTAGGTGTAACTCCGAAAGGGTATATCTTGTTGAGCGTTCTTAATTTTCCAATCTAAAGCAAAAAAATCGCTAAAAATAGAACTGCTCTAAAAGAAAACGGCCACTTTAAGATGTGGCCGTTTTTATTATTTTTGCAATGCGCTAATAATGGGGATATTCGCTTCAGGAAAGTCAGAGGCGTTTAATGATGTCACCTTGACCCACCGCGACTGTTGGCCTTCTTTGCCGTGCGGCTCGCCGGTAAATTCACACACGCGATGAACATCTAGTTTAACTTGCTTGTCGCCGTAATCATGGGTGATCACAATCACAGGCTCGCTGTGATTAACGGTAATTCCCACTTCTTCAGCAAGCTCTCGCTTAAGCGCCTGTAGAACGGTTTCACCCCCTTCCACTTTACCGCCAGGAAATTCCCATTTTCCGCCCTGATGAAGATTGTCAGGGCGAAGCGTAATGAATATTTCATCGCCGCGGGCGATAACGCCCACAGCAACATGTACTACTTTCATTACTTAAGCTTGCCGTGACACTGCTTATACTTTTTACCAGAGCCACAAGGACATGGGTCGTTACGGCCTACTTTCGCACCTTCGCGAACTTGCGTACGTACTTTGTCACTTGCCTCTTCTGGCGTTGCATTCGCTTCTTCGTGCTCGAAGTTCTTAGGCACATCGTCAGCTTGACGACGTTGTTCTTCTACTTTTTGCACGTCTTCTTCAGCTTGTACTTTTACACGAGCAAGAATAGTGATCACTTCAACTTTAAGCGCTTCTAACATTTGTGAGAACAAAGCAAACGACTCACGCTTGTATTCTTGCTTAGGATTTTTCTGCGCATAGCCACGTAAATGAATACCTTGGCGCAGGTGATCCATTGCCGCCAAATGCTCTTTCCAATGGCTGTCTAGGTTTTGAAGCATTACCGCTTTTTCAAACTGGCGCAGCACCTGCTCGCCCACTACCGCTTCTTTCTGCTTATAAGCATCAACGACTTCGCCAAGAATGCGCTCGCGAAGCTTCTCTTCGTAAAGTTTGTCGTCATTTTCAAGCCAGGTCTTGATTGGCAAGTCTACGGCGAAATCGGCACGCATGCGCTCTTCAAGTCCGCTTACATCCCACATTTCTTCTAGAGACTGTGGCGGAATGTACTCATCGACAACACTTGAAATAACGTCTTCACGAATAGCCGCGATAGTCTCGCTAATATCGCCTTCATCAAGAAGCTCATTGCGCTGCTCGTAGATGACTTTACGCTGATCGTTAGCTACATCATCGTATTCAAGCAACTGCTTACGAATGTCGAAGTTACGACCTTCTACTTTGCGCTGTGCATTCTCGATGGCGCGAGTTACCCACGGATGCTCGATGGCTTCACCACGCTCCATACCTAAACGCTTCATCATGTTGCCCATTTTTTCAGAGGCAAAGATACGCATAAGTGCGTCGTCTAATGAAAGGTAGAAACGGCTTGAACCCGGGTCACCCTGACGACCCGAACGACCGCGAAGCTGGTTATCAATACGGCGAGACTCGTGACGCTCTGTACCAATAATATGTAAACCACCTGAGGCAAGCACAGCGTCATGGCTTTCTTTCCATTCAGCTTTGATCTTCTCGATTTGCGCTTCAGTTGGATTTTCAATCTTCTCTACTTCTGCCTGCCAGTTACCACCTAACACGATATCGGTACCACGACCTGCCATGTTAGTCGCAATCGTAACCGCGCCTGGCTTACCAGCCTGAGCAACGATATCTGCTTCGTGTTCGTGGAACTTAGCGTTAAGCACTTTATGAGGAATTTTCGACTTCTTAAGAATGCGAGAAATGAGTTCTGAATTCTCGATAGACACAGTACCCACAAGTGTAGGTTGACCGCGTTTAACGCACTCTTTAATGTCTTCAACAATCGCTTCGTATTTTTCTTCTGCCGTTAGGTATATGAGGTCAGCCATATCTTTACGCTGCATAGGACGGTTTGTTGGGATAACTACCGTTTCTAAGCCATAAATATGGTTAAATTCGAAGGCTTCTGTATCTGCTGTACCTGTCATACCCGCAAGCTTGTTATACAAGCGGAAATAATTCTGGAAGGTAATTGACGCAAGGGTTTGGTTTTCGTTTTGAATACGAACCCCTTCTTTCGCTTCCACAGCTTGGTGCAGACCTTCAGACCAGCGACGGCCTTCCATCGTACGACCCGTATGCTCGTCAACAATAACGATTTGGTCTTCTTTAACGATGTAGTCTACGTCTTTAGCAAACAACTTGTGTGCACGAAGCGCAGCGTTAATATGATGAAGCAGTGAAATATTACCTGCAGCAAACAGCGACTCGCCTTCAGGCAGCATGCCCTCTTGCTGAAGAATTTCCTCAACGTGAACTTGACCGCGCTCGGTAAGATGAATTTGTTTTGCCTTAAGGTCAATCGTGTAGTCACCATCGCCCTCTTGGCCTTCTTCATCCTCTTTTTCTTGCTGAACAAGTTTAGGAATAATGGTGTTGATGCGGCGATATAGCTCTGAGCTATCTTCGGCCTGACCAGAAATAATAAGTGGTGTACGGGCTTCGTCGATAAGAATTGAGTCAACTTCATCCACTACCGCATAGTTGAGCGGGCGCTGTACGCGGTCTTGTGGGCTAAATGCCATATTGTCACGAAGGTAGTCAAAACCAAATTCGTTGTTCGTACCATAGGTTACGTCAGCTTGATAAGCTTCACGCTTTTGCTGCGGCGACATACCAGGCACGTTACAGCCCACACGCATACCTAGGTAAGTAAATAACTGGTTACTCCACTCAGCATCACGACGAGCAAGGTAATCATTCACAGTAACAACGTGAACCCCTTTGCCAGACAAAGCATTGAGGTAAGTTGGCAAGGTAGCAGTAAGCGTCTTACCTTCACCCGTGCGCATTTCTGAAATTTTACCTTGGTGAAGTACTTGACCGCCTAGCATCTGAACGTCGAAGTGACGCATGCCGTATACGCGTTTACTTGCTTCACGCACCGTAGCGAAGGCTTCTACAAGAATATCGTCAAGGGTTTCACCCTTTTCAATACGCGCTTTAAATTCGTCTGTCTTAGCCTTTAGCGCCTCATCGGAAAGCTTTTCAAATTCTGCTTCCAGTGCATTGATGGCATCTACGTTTTTGCGTAATTTTTTTAATAGTCGGTCGTTTCTACTACCGAATACTTTTCGAAGGATGCTTGAAAACATTAGCTTTATTATTCCACTACTTGTCGAGGCGCCGCACAATGTGCACAGCTAAATTAAACGTATAAAACACAACGGTAACCACGTTGTGTTTTGCGATGTTCTAAAATTATGCTTCTTCGTTTTAGATGACTTTTATTTAATAAAAGCACCGTCTACGAGAATTACCTGGCTGCTACCTACGCTACTTTTTGTAGACAAAAGGCAGAGGATCGACTTGTTTTCCGTTTCTTATTACTTCGTAGTGAACATGAACGCCAGTTGAGCGCCCCGTATTGCCCATTTTAGCGATAGGTTCCCCTTTGGTTACCACGTCGCCTATTGAGACAGTAAGGGTGTCGTTATGCCCATAGCGGGTTACAAAACCATCACCGTGATCAATTTCTACAAGTTGGCCATAGCCGTAGCGATCACCAGCCCAGGTCACAATACCTGCAGCAGTTGCCACTACGTTCTCCCCTGCCTTACCAGCGAAATCTAGCCCTTTGTGCATAGTTGGTTCGCCGGTAAACGGGTCGGCCCGCATACCATAATAAGAAGACAACCACCCTGACTCTATCGGACGACCAGATAATTGGCTCTGTTCGTGGATATGGTGACCCCTGACCAAACTTTCAAGCATAGACAACTGTTGAGACTTTAAATCGAGTGATTGCTCTAGTTTGGCTATTTCGCGAAGGATGGGATCGTCTTGAAGGTTATCCGGTATCGATACCGGTACGAAAGCGTCCAGGTCAGCCGCTGACATACCTAATTCTGTTGCGATTTGCTTACCTTTCTCGTCCAGCAATGTAGCCTGCGCAGATAACTCTGCGACGTGAGAAAGCAAAGCTTGTAATTTCACCGTTGTTTGCTGTTTTAACGCTTCAACGTCTTTTTGTCGTTCGTTGACTTCAGTCTGTGCCAAACGAACTCGTGCAATATCTTCTGATACCGATTCTGTTGAACGACTCGACACTAGCATAAAAATAGACGAGAGCACGGTTGCGCTCACAAGCGTACGGACACTAATACTGTGCCTATAGCGTTTATTTTTACCAGCGAGTGTAATTGTTAGTTTCATACCACGAAGAAAATTGCTGTTTCACGCCATTCTTTTTCATACCACTTCATACCACGATGAATATGTTTTTAGCCAAAGGCGACAGCCTTTAAGCGATAGTTTTTTGTCACATGGGTGAAATTTATATTAATTATTCGGCTACTGTATCATTTATTTCAGTAAATGCCATACGAAAAAAAGCCGCCCGTAAGGCGGCTTTTTAAAATTCTTACGCTAATGCGGGCTGAGCATAACGAATTGGTGCTGTTTCCTGCGAGTCGTAGGTCACGAACTCCCAACACTCTTTTTGCGCGAGTACTGCATTTAATAGCTTGTTATTCAGACCATGGCCTGTTTTGTACGCACGCAATTCACCAATTAGACTGTGTCCGCCAAGGTATAAGTCACCAATAGCATCCAAAATCTTATGCTTTAAGAACTCATCGTCGTAGCGCAACCCTTCAGGATTGAGTACACGGAATTCGTCCAACGCCACTGCGTTTTCCATGCTGCCACCCAACGCTAGGTTGTTAGCATTCATGTACTCTAAGTCGCGCATAAAACCGAAAGTGCGTGCACGGCTAACTTCGCTTACATATGAGCATGAATCAAAATCCATCACCATATGCTGACGAGTTTGACTGATCACAGGATGATCAAAGTCAATTTGGAAATCAACGCGGAAACCATCATAAGGCACTAATTCGGCCCACTTATCGCCATCTTCTACACGAACTGGCTTTTTAATACGAATAAATTGCTTAGGCGCGTTTAGCTCTTCGATACCGGCAGATTGAAGCAAAAATACGAACGGGCTAGCACTTCCGTCCATAATTGGCAGCTCGTTACTGTCTACTTCAATAATAATATTGTCGATACCTAAACCTGCAAGCGCAGACGCTAAGTGTTCTACCGTTTGGATAGTCACACCGTCTTCGTTATTCAGGCACGTACACAGCATGGTATTACCTACCGCGTTCGCACGCGAAGGTATGTCAACATGTGGTTCAAGGTCAACACGCCTAAACACGATACCCGTGTTTGCTGGCGCAGGTCGGAGAGTCATTGTGACCTTTTCCCCTTTATGAAGCCCAATTCCGGTCTCTTGTACCGATTGCTTGATTGTACGTTGTCTAATCATTTGCTTAAGCTTTTACCTAATTAAAAAAAGCGGGCGCGAATTATAGTGAGTTATTACTCACATGTCAAAAAACACCCGTTCTGACGGATTTAACTCTGTCAGATTACGTATTTAATCAACCTATCCACGCGAAATTTTTCACGTTGTATAAATACACCTTACTAGGTGAGACATCGCAAACGCGAAATAATTCCCTTCCGTTTCAGGCAGCTAAATTAGTCTGCCTGCTTACGAAGAAATGCAGGAATATCTAAATATTCCAAATCATTTTCTGGCTGTGCACTGTCGTCGGCCTTCAGCGCCTGATTGCCCTCTGTACCGCCTACTGCAGAACGTGGTTCACTTGATTGCGTGTTACCGTATTCTTTTGCAGGCTGTGTTAGACGAGAGCCTTCAGAGCTTACTAGCGAAATGTCAGGCTTGCGCTCTGCGCCAATACCGGTTGCAACAACCGTTACGCGAAGCTCGTCTGTCATTTCCATATCGATAACTGTACCCACAACCACGGTCGCATTTTCTGATGCGAACGCTTTAACGGCGTTACCTACAGTCTCGAACTCGTCAATAGCGAAATCTGGACCTGCCGTAATATTCACAAGAATACCGCGCGCACCTGACAAATCGATATCTTCAAGAAGCGGGCTAGCAATCGCTGCTTCAGCAGCTTCTTCTGCACGATCAGGACCGCTTGCAGCACCACTACCCATCATGGCTTTACCCATTTCAGACATAACAGTACGTACGTCTGCAAAGTCAACGTTGATAAGGCCAGGGCGGGTGATAAGCTCGGCAATACCTTGAACTGCACCGCGTAATACGTCATTTGCTGCGCTAAACGCTTGAAGAAGCGGCGTGCCCGGTCCCATTACTTTAAGTAGTTTTTCGTTTGGAATGGTAATTAGCGAGTCAACGTTGTTAGACAATTCGACAATGCCCTGTTCCGCAAACGAAGTACGCTTTTTACCTTCAAATGGGAATGGCTTAGTTACCACAGCTACCGTAAGAATACCCATTTCACGTGCAATCTTCGCCACTTCTGGCGCTGCACCCGTACCTGTACCACCACCCATACCAGCAGTGATGAAAACCATATCCGCACCGTCTAGCGCCTGACGAATGGTTTCTCTGTCTTCTTGTGCTGCTTCTCGACCAATGTTCGGATCAGCACCCGCACCTAACCCTTTCGTTACACTTGAGCCAATTTGAAGTGTAACGTCTGCACTTGAGCTACGAAGCACCTGTGCATCGGTGTTAACTGCAATAAATTCCACGCCTTCAATGCTTTGAGACACCATGTGCTCAACGGCATTGCCGCCGCCGCCACCGACACCGATGACTTTGATTACGGCTTCTTCGCCGTGACTATCCATTAATTCGAACATACTTACTCTCCGGTTGTACGTCTTTTTAAACACTACGCCAGGTCATTCCCTTAGGCTAATTGCTTCCTGCTAGCCTTGATGCCGTAGCTATAGCGCCCCCAAAATAAAATTAAAATTCACCTTTAAACCAGCTTTGCACTCGATGAAATAAACTTTCACCGGTCTTCTGCGTACTGGACTTCTTATTATCAGATTGTACTTTGCCATATTGCAGCAGTCCTACGACTGTCGCAAAGCCAGCATCATCAACATATTCGGACAAGCCTTTTACGTTGATGGGTTTGCCCACGCGCACGGGCATCTGGAAAAGTTCTTCGGCAAATTCCACGGCACCTTCCATCTTAGCGGTACCGCCTGTAAGCACAAGGCCTGCAGCGATTTGCTCTTCCAGACCGCTGGCACGAATTTCATCATGTACCAGCTCAAAAAGCTCTTGATAGCGAGGTTCAATCACCTCAGCTAACGTATGACGAGACATCACTCTAGCTGGGCGTCCGCCCACGCTAGGCACTTCAATGCTGTCTTCCATACTCACCATATCCTTCAATGCACAGGCGTAATTCACCTTAATTTCTTCTGCATTGCTAATAGGCGTTCTAAATATTTTAGCAATGTCGCTGGTAATTTGATTACCCGCAACCGGTATTACCGCCGTGTGACGAATAGCGCCATCGGTGTAGATAACCATATCCATAGTACCACCACCGATATCAACCACACACACGCCAAGCTCGCGCTCGTCGTCAGTCAGTACCGCATAACTTGATGCCAACGCTGAAAAGATCAGCTGATCGGCATTAAGTTCACAACGCTCTACACATTTCACCATATTTTTCGCCATATCGTCGGCACAGGTAATAATGTGAGCATCCGCTTCCATTCTTACTCCCGACATGCCAATAGGGTTCTTAATCCCTTCCTGCACATCAATAGTAAATTCTTGTGGTAACACGTGTAGTAGACGACGTTCCGCTGCAATTGGCACACTGCGCGCTGCATGAATAACGTTATCTACGTCTTCTTGTGTTACTTCCTGATTGTTAATCGGTACCATGCCATTTTCATTTTGGCACTTAACGTGACGTCCCGAGATAGACATAAAAACTGAAGACACTCGGCAATCTGCCATTAACTCCATCTCGTTTACTGCACGCTGGACCGATTTCACCACCAGGTTCAAATCGTTAACGCCGCCCTTATCCATGCCTTTCGATGCATGGGTGCCCACGCCAACAATACTGATTTGATCATCTTCTAGTAATTCACCCACAACAGCTTTTACTTGGCTGGTGCCGATATCTAGTCCTACAATCAAATTGCGTTCAGCAGGTTTTGACATGGTTTCCTTAACTCTCTTCATCTGTGGCGCTGTCGTCTTTCCATCCGACTGCTACGCCCGTGTCATAGCGAAGGTCGACGTATTTCACCGCCTTCTCTTGTTGCGCCAGAAGTGGATAAACATCAATAAAGCGTTGTAGCCTATCGATAAACTCCTGACGTCCTAAATTCAATTTAATGCCGTTTTTCAACTGCACTTGCCATGCAAATCGCTCGCTTAAGGACAGCTCGTCTAACGTCATATCCGTCGTCGCTATCAACGCGTGCATGGCGTTGTAGCCTTCAAGGGCGGTTTTTTCGCTGCCACCCGGGCCGTAAAGGCGCGGTAAGTCTAACTTCACGCCTTCGTCGTTAAACGTATCGCCATAAGGGTTTAACAACAAATCTTCATTCCATTGCGCAACCGGCTGCTGCTCAACCAAATAAATTTTTAACGTATTTGGCCACTTCTTTCTTACTGACGCGCGATAAACCCAAGGCTGCGCTTCAACAAGCTCAAATACTTCGTTGACATCAAGGGCAAAAAAGCTTCCAGGCTGCGCCTTGCGTATTAACCGCTCTAGCTTGGTAATATCGATGTGCTGATAATCACCAGAAAAATCGATAACCTGTACCGGCATTTGCTGTTCATCCTGCAAATACTGATTTGCTTTAAGCCCACCAAACACTAATCCTGCAATAACAAACAGTAAGAAAGCGACGCCGCCCCACACTGCCGTTTTACTTTTGCCGCTCTTTGCAGAAGCGGGCTTACCTTGATTAGTGTTGGTATCAGCCACGTTTACGCCTTGTTTGCAACGTCATCAAAACTGGTAGAAAGAATACTTAATACCAGTTCATCAAAAGTTAATCCTGCAACTTTGGCTGCCTTAGGCACCAAACTTTTTTCTGTCATGCCAGGCACTGTGTTCGCCTCTAGCAAATAAAACTGCCTTTGGTTGTCCTGCATAACGTCAATTCTACCCCAGCCGCTGCCAGAAATAGCATCAAAAGCACGGGAAGCTAGTTTTGCTAGCTGTGCTTCTTGCTCTTCAGACAAGCCGCTTGGGCAATAGTATTCTGTTGTATTATCCTGATATTTCGCAGCATAATCATAGAATGTATGTGGAGTAGACATGCGAATAGACGGCAACGCCTGTCCCTGCAATACAGAAACAGTGAATTCGGGGCCATCTATATACTGCTCTAACAGGACTTGATTATCGTATTTAAAGGCGTCCTGAATGGCAGTTTCGAGCTGTTTAGCGCTTGTCACTCTCGCCATGCCAATACTCGACCCTTCTCTGGCCGGTTTTACCATGACTTCATTCCCCAATTTATCCATTATAGCGCTGCACTTACCAGCTTCAAAGTGCCTTTTATCAGCAATTTCATATTTTGCAGTGGGTAAGCCTAAACTTTGCCACACTTGCTTAGTATGAATTTTGTCCATTGCCAGTGCAGAACCTAAAACTCGGCTCCCCGTGTAGGGGATTTTTAGGAACTGAAGGGCTCCTTGCATAGAGCCATCTTCACCACCGCGACCGTGCAGCATAATAAGCGCTCTATCGACGTTGAGGTCGATAAGGTCGGTCAGAGGTCGCTCTGCTGGGTCAAACGCAAACGCATCTACGCCTTGTCGTAACAATGCATTTAACACCGCATTGCCCGAATTAAGTGATACTTCCCGTTCAGCAGAGTCACCGCCGAGCAGCACAGCTACTTTGCCATACTCGTTCGGCGAGTGGGTTTTCTGTGAGTGAATACTTACTGAAGGTGTAAACATCTTATTCCCCTTCCTTTGCAAGTGTGATCGGCTCTAGCGCGTGACGAGCTAAGAGCTTAGCAATTTGTCCGATGTTGCCCGCCCCTTGGGTCATAACGATGTCGCCATCTTGCATGATATTCGCCAAAATAGCTGGTAAGGCGTCTTTGTCACCTACGTACACAGGCTCTATTTGACCGCGCTGACGAATGGAACGGCATAGCGCTTTACTGTCAGCACCTTCAATAGGTTGTTCACTGGCAGCATATACATCCAGAAGCAACAGTGCATCAACGCTCGACAGTACCTCAACAAAGTCTTCGTAAAGGTCGCGGGTGCGCGTAAAGCGATGTGGCTGGTAAACCATAACCAAGCGCTTATCAGGCCAGTTTGCACGAGCCGCAGCGATAGTCGCCCTTACTTCCGTTGGGTGGTGACCATAGTCATCGACTAAACACACCTCGCCCTTACTGGTAGTAAACGTACCTAACTGCTCGAAACGACGGCCTATGCCGCCAAAGCTGGCTAGCGCGCGAATGATAGCGTCGTCATCTACACCTTCATCCGTTGCTACAGCGATAGCAGCAAGGGCATTAAGCACGTTGTGGTTACCGGTGAGGTTCAGCGTAATATCTAGCGGTTCGCGTTCTGAGCGTATAACCGTAAAATTCGCTTTACCGAATGACAGTGAAACATTTTCTGCGCGATAGTCATTGTGAGATTCAAAACCGTAGGTAAGAATACTTCGGCCTATACGAGGGCGAATCTCTTGAATATTTGCATCGTCACCGCACACGATGGCCTGCCCGTAAAAGGGTAGGTTCGACAAGAAATCAACAAAGGTATCTTTCACCTTTGAGAAGTCGCCACCATAAGTATCCATATGGTCGGCTTCAATATTGGTCACCACGGAAACCATCGGCTGCAAATGAAGGAAGGACGCATCGCTCTCGTCAGCCTCTGCGATTAGATAACGGCTTTTGCCTAGTCGCGCATTCGTACCAGCGCTGTTAAGCAAACCACCGATAACAAACGTAGGGTCATACTCCGCTTCTGCGAAAATCGTTGAAATCAAACTGGTTGTAGTCGTTTTGCCGTGGGTACCCGCCACCGCAATACCGTGGCGGAATCGCATCAATTCTGCCAGCATTTCTGCACGGCGAATAATCGGAATGCGCTTTTCACGAGCCACGATAATCTCTGGGTTTTGCTCGTTGATGGCGCTAGACACCACAATAACGTCCGTGCCTTCAACATTTTCCGCACGGTGGCCTATTTTCACATCAGCACCTAATTCGCTTAGCCGCTGTGTCATTGGCCCTTCTTGAATGTCAGAGCCAGCAATAGCATAACCTTCGTTCAGTAATACTTCGGCAATACCACCCATACCGGCACCGCCGATACCAATAAAGAATATATTTTTAACCCTGCGCATTTGCGGGCTTTCAAATGGGGTTTTAAAAACCATTAGTCCCCTACTCCTACCACGCTTTTAACGTGGCTTACTACATTTTCCGTGGCATGAGTGCTTGCACATGTTTTCGCTACAGCACCCATCTTTAAGCAGCCTTCAGGGTGTTGTAACCACTGACGCACCGCCTGCCCTAAATTTTCTTTTAATACAGATTGAGCAATCATCAGTGCCGCATTTTGCTTGACTAACGACTGCGCATTTTTTGTTTGGTGATCGTCTACCGCAAAAGGTAGCGGTACGAAAATCGCCGCGCGTCCGGCAGCTGCAACTTCACTTACCGTAAGCGCACCGGCTCTACAGACAACAAAGTCTGCCCATTCATAAGCTGCGGCCATGTCATCAATAAAGTCACTGACATCGATTTTCGACATATCTGCGCCCACCGACGTGTAGGCTTTAATGACACCTTCACTGTTGCCTTTTCCACATTGGTGTTTGATTGATAAACCTTCTAGCACCCCGCAAGTCTCCGGCACGGTTTCATTGAGAATTTGTGCGCCTAAACTGCCGCCTACAACAAGTAAATTAAGGCCTTGTTTATGCTCTGTGGTGTTTTCACGAGCGTCTGCGTCAATGTCTACAGATTTGGGCTTCACCTGCCAAATTTCATCACGAACAGGATTGCCCACAGTATGTACCTTAGTAGCGCCACCTGAAAATTGTTCTTTGGCATCGTCAAAGCCCAGAAGCACGCGACTTGCGAATTTACTAAGAAGCTTATTGGTCATGCCTGCTGCTGCATTTTGTTCATGCACAATAACGGGAATACCTAAGCTTTTTGCAGCAACCCCACCAGGGCCGCTAGCGTAACCGCCAAACCCAACAACGATATCAGGTTGAAGGCGCTTTATAATTCGCCTTGCAGAAAATAAGCTTTTAACTAACGCAACAGCACCTTGAAGACGTGCCGTAACACCTTTGCCACGAAGCCCCTTTACCGGAATAAAGTGAATAGGTATGTCGTGCTTAGGCACAACTTGCGCTTCCATCCGCTCGGCGGTGCCTAGCCAATGAATGTCCCAACCTTCCTTTCGAAGCGCGTTTGCCACTGCAAGGCCTGGGAAAACATGCCCGCCTGTACCGCCAGCCATAATTAAGCAACGCTTAGCCATTATCAGCCTCCTGCGCTACCCGCGCGAGTATAGCTTTAATGCCAGCTTTTCCTTCATCTTCTGCACTTGATGTTTTGGCGCTAGGTTTAGCTTCAACCGTCGCTGTAGAAAAATCCGCTTCATCGGCCCCACTCTCTACACTTGCCTCACCTTCAGCTTGTGACGCTTTAGATTTGGACGTGCTTGTAGGAATAGGCTTTTTACGGCGGGCCTTGCTCTTACCGGATTTGCTGTCGCCCCGGCCAATCGCCTGTACGCCATCAACCCGTAATTCAAAATCGATACGAAGTAATATGGCTACTGCTACTGACATGATGATAAGTGACGAGCCGCCGTAACTAACTAACGGCAGTGTTAACCCTTTGGTTGGCAGGATACCCGCGCTTGCACCAATATTTACCGCCGTCTGGAAACTGAACCAGATGCCTATGCTGTAAGCCATGTAACCATCAAACGCTCGCCCTTTTTCAAGTGCCTTATTTCCAATGCTCAGCGCACGCAACACCATCCACAAAATTAGGCCGAGTACGGCAAGCACACCAACAAAGCCTAACTCTTCCGCTAAGATGGCCATAACAAAGTCAGTGTGTGCTTCGGGTAAGAATTCCAGTTTTTGCAAACTATTGCCTAGGCCTTGCCCAAACCAGTTACCGCGGCCATAGGCCATCAAAGACTGGGTTAGCTGATAACCAGCGCCAAACGGATCAGCCCAAGGGTCTAAAAAGGAGGTAACCCGTTTCATTCGGTATTCTTCAAACACGATAAGCGCTACAACCGCCAATATGCCTGCAAACACCAGTGCGAAGAACTGCCAAAGTCGTGCACCCGCTAAAAACAGCAAACCAATCGTGGTTGCAAACATCACAACGACGGTACCTAAGTCTGGCTGTAGCAGTAATAGCATCGCTAACGCAAAGAACACGACAAGGGGTTTAATAAATCCTTTTAGATTTTCGGTCACTTCTTCGTAGCGGCGAACCAGATAACCCGCCAAATAGGCAAAGAAAAAGAGCTTCGCCGGCTCGGCAGCTTGAATGGTTATAGGCCCAATCGCCAACCAACGGGTACTCCCGTTTACAGTTCTTCCCACTACCAGAACTGCTAACAATAGCGCGATGGCCGCGAGCAGAAGATAGGGATTGGTCATGCGCCAAAACTGCATGGGCAAATTCAGCACTACCATAGCGGCAACGATCGCCCCAACAATGTAAATACCGTGGCGAATAGCAAAATAGAAGGGGTTGTCGTGCAGCCTATCGGCCACCGGCATCGACGCCGAGGTGACGATAATAATGCCTATACTCATTAGCGCGAGCGCAATTAAGATAAGCGTCACGTCATAGGGGTGCGTTGCCGAAGGTTGTCCGTCATGCTTCGCGGCAAATAACGCGCTAAGTTTGGTAGAGGCAGCAATCATGATGTGGCCTCCACAGCGTCGTCGTTCTTACTGTGTAGATTAAGTAGGTCGTGTACATCTTGTTTAAACACGTCACCGCGATGCATATAGTTCTTAAACATATCTAAACTTGCACACGCAGGCGAAAGCAGCACAACATCACCAGGGGCAGCAAGTCTTGTTGCTGCTTTTACGGCGTCTTTCATCGTTGCCACACGAGTTGTATGCGCAAAACTCTTTTCAAACAGGTGTGCATCTTTGCCCAAAGCAAACACGTGCGATACATATTTAGTTAGATAAGGCGAGAGGCTGGCTATATCAGCGCCTTTAGCGTCACCACCTGCAATAAGAATGAGCTTCCCTTGTATAGTCGGGGCTAACCCTTCAAGGGCCGCTACCGTGGCGCCAATGTTGGTTGCTTTGGAGTCGTCGACATATCGGATGTCGTTTACACGGGCTATTTCCACACAACGATGTGGTGCAGATTTAAAACTGTGTAGATGTTTAACCGCGAGCGCTGGCGAGAGACCTAGCTGAAGGCAGATACCCAATGCAGCCATGATGTTTAGTACGTTGTGCATGCCCGCCAAATGAATATCGCTAAGGGCAATAAGCTTTTCGTCTTTAAACATTATATATAGACTTTGTTCATCGTCACGAGCACTATCGTCACCGTCAAAAGACGCAATCGCAAACCCTGTGGTCGACTCTCCCAGTCCATATTCAACGATATTTTTTGACGCTAGCGACTCTTCATTAGACGCGGCATTAGATTCGCCATCATATACTGCATTAGATACGGCATTTGATGCAGCATTACCCTTAGCGTCAGCAATAATCTTCTCGTCTGGCGCTACAAACTCACCATCTCGCCATACAATCGCAGATTTCGCATTATCAAAAATGCGATGCTTGGCATCGATATAGGCTTCAAGGGTACCGTGACGGTCTAGGTGGTCATCGGAAATATTAAGCACAGTAGCAGCTTCAAGCACCAGGCTAGACGTAGTTTCAAGTTGAAAACTTGATAGCTCCATCACCACTACATCTGCATCACTTTGAAGCGCTTCAAGCACAGGGCGACCTACGTTACCCGCTTCAATGCTTTTTACGCCGCAGCTTTTAAGCAGATGGTTCACTAATAAAGTAACCGTGGTTTTGCCGTTAGAGCCGGTTATACCTACTACGCGCTTAGCTGGCGTAGCACCACTCGTGGAGGCATTTAAACGAGCGAACAATTCCACGTCGCCGATCACCTCAACACCACACTTTTGCGCTAAAGCCACTTGTTCAATATCCAAAGCAAGACCCGGACTTAATACCAAAGTGTCTACACCATCAAAGTAATCTTCGCTTAGTGCATTGCAAGTGATCTTCTCTGCCATAAAAGCTTGCATGTCAGTATCAAGATCAGAATCAGGGCCGGTAGCTAGAGTAAAATTGGCACGGGTATCAAACGCTTTAACTGTTGCCTGTTTTTGCAACAAAAAGCGCACGCAAGCCTGACCTGTAACACCTAGGCCACCGACTACATAACTATGCTCACGTACGTTATACGACATTAATGTTTATCTCTTTCCCGCTTATCTAAGTTTGAGGGTAGCAAGACCCACCAACACCAAAATGATTGAAATGATCCAAAAACGCACTATTACGCGCGGCTCTGGCCAGCCCTTCAATTCATAGTGATGGTGAATAGGTGCCATACGGAAAATACGCTGGCCACGCAGTTTGTAAGAACCTACCTGAAGAATGACTGAAACGGTTTCCATTACAAACACGCCACCCATGATGATTAATACCAATTCTTGGCGCACCAATACAGCAAGCACGCCTAGTGTGCCGCCTAACGCTAGTGAGCCAACGTCGCCCATAAATACTTGTGCCGGATACGTGTTAAACCATAAAAAGCCTAAGCCTGCACCGACCATGGCAGTGCACACAATTACCAGCTCGCTGGTAAGCGGAATATGAGGAATATTCAGGTATTCAGCAAAGTTAGCATTACCTGTCACATAGGCAAAAATGGCGAAGGCGCCCGCCACCAAAATAGTAGGCACAATAGCAAGACCGTCTAAGCCATCGGTAAGGTTTACCGCGTTACTAGTACCTACAATGGCGAAGTAAGTAATGATAATGAAGAATGCACCTAACTGCGGAAACACTTCTTTGAAGAAGGGCACCAACAGCGAAGTTTCAGCGCTCATAGTGGCACTGCTGTATAGATAAAATGCGACGCCTAACGCGACCACTGATTGCCAGAAATATTTCCAACGGGCGATGAGCCCCTTCGAATCTTTGCGGATCACTTTTCTGTAGTCATCGACAAACCCGATAATACCGTAGGCCACAACCACAGTAAGGGTTACCAACACATAACGGTTAGTCAGGTCAGCCCAAAGCAGGCCGCTTACTACAATTGCTGCGAGTATGAGTAACCCGCCCATAGTGGGTGTGCCTGATTTGGATAAATGGCTTTGCGGGCCATCGTCACGTACGGTTTGACCAATTTGCATACGCTGCAAATAACGAATCATCTTAGGGCCAATAAGAATGGCAATAAGCAATGCGGTCAGCGTGCTTAAAATTGCACGAAGGGTAAGGTATGAAAATACATTAAACCCTGAATCGAATTGTGTCAGCCAGTCGGCTAGCCAAATTAACATGCTATTCGCTCCCGACGGCTATCGTGCTTTCCCAGCGCAGAGGCCTCTACCGCCTCTACCACACGCTCCATTCTGGAACTGCGTGAACCTTTTACTAAAATTGAAATATCGCGCTGCTGCACTAACAAATCACTCTCCATTGCGGCCAACAAACTTTCAACATCGCTGAAATGGCCACTATTTTCATTAAACACAGCACTGGCTGATTGACTCAAAACACCCATGGTATACAGGTAATTAATTCCTTTTTCTTTAGCGTATTCCCCCACCTGCTCGTGGTAATAACGCGCCTTTTCACCCAACTCTTTCATGTCCCCTAGAACAAGAACGCGAATGCCTGAAAAGCTACTTAGCGTATCAATTGCCGCATTTACAGACGCCACGTTGGCGTTGTAGGTATCGTCTAACAGGCGAACCTGTTCGGTGAGCTGTTTTACATTCAAGCGCCCGCTGACCTGCTTCATGGCAAGTAAGCCGTCGCGTACGTTTTCTAATGTTGCGCCAACTTGCAGCGTTAATGCCGCAGCAACAAGGGCATTCCCCACGTTGTGAACGCCAGGAATAGTGAGCTGAATAGACATATCACCTTGCGGGCAAACCAAGTGGAATGCGGCGCAGCCATCTAATCCAATGGTGATATCTTCTGCTCTAAAGTCAGCATCGTTTTTCTGCTGCGGGGAAAACGTTAGCGTTTTGGTCTGTTTGAGTTTGCCCTGCCAAAATTCAGCAAACTGACTATCAACATTGACTACCGCCACACCGTCACTGCCTAAGCCTTTAAAAATTTCGCTTTTGGCGCGCGCCACGCCTAGCAAGCTGCCAAAGCCTTCTAAGTGAGAAGCGGCGGCGTTTACTATAGTCGCTACGTCCGGCTTTACGAGGTTTGTGGTATAGGCGATTTCACCAATGTGATTTGCGCCTAGCTCCATAACCGCGTATTCATGCTGAGGCTCTAGGCGTAAAAGGGTTAGCGGCACACCAATATCATTATTGAAGTTACCGTTTGTGGCTAATACATTGCCTCTTCGCTCCAAAATAGCGGCACACATCTCCTTCACGGTGGTTTTACCACTGCTTCCGGTGATAGCAATGGTTTTAGGCGCCACATAAGCTTTCACTGCCGCCCCTAATAGACCAAGTGCTTCTTTGGTATCTTCAACCATGATGACAGGTAACGAGGTCGCAACGTCTTCACTGGCAATAACCGCACTTGCTCCCGCTTTCTCTGCCGTTGAAATAAAATCATGGCCATTAAAATTCGGACCTTTCAAGGCTAAGTAAACTGCGCCATCTTCAAGGGTGCGGGTATCGGTACTTACCGCTGACACTTCAACGTCAGCAGCATCGTTCAATAATTTTCCATTAACCTTTTCGGCTATCCATGACAGCGTTGTTGTTATCATTTGCTGTACTCCTGTTGCAGTCGCGCCACAACTGCACGTTCGTTATAGTTAGTCTTTTTGTCACCGATAATTTGGTAATCTTCATGGCCTTTTCCGGCCACAATGATGATGTCGCTTTCATGCGCATGCTCAAGGCAATGACGAATAGCTTGCTCGCGATCGGGAATAGACACTGCCAGCTCACGGTTCTTCAAACCCGCAATGATATCCTCGGCGATAGATTCAGGGCTTTCACTGCGACTGTTATCTGTGGTGATCACAATAGCGTCAGCACCAACCTCGGCAGCCTGCCCCATTAACGGTCGCTTGCCTTTGTCTCTGTCCCCGCCACAGCCAAACACACACCACACTTTGCCCGTTGTATGGAATTTGGCGCTTAACAGCACTTTCTCCAGAGCGTCTGGTGTATGCGCGTAGTCCACCACCAAGTTAGCGGCACCCGTTACAGAGAAAACTTCCATTCGCCCGGGTACAGGCGTGATCGCATTTACCGCGTTAACCACGTCATCAAAACGCTCACCTTCAGCGAGTAACGTACCTATAGCACTCAATACATTACTGATATTGAACTTTCCGAATAGTGGCAGCGAAATAGCAGCGCTTCCCCACGAACTCACCAGTTCAAAGCTACATCCACCTGCATGATAAGAAGCATTTGTGGCGAAACAATGGCGACTTTGAGGATTGTTATGCTCTCGCAAGTATTCACTTTCACCGCTTCCATCCAGACCACTTTCGTCTATACCTGTCCAGATGCGTGTAATCGACTTATCTGCTGCACCATCCCACTTCTTACTTTCATCATCATTAGCGTTTAATACCACAGCCTTTAAACCTGGCTGCTGAAGCAGCAAGCGCTTGGCTTTGCCGTACTCTTCCATGGTGCCGTGGTAATCGAGATGATCTCGAGTAAGGTTGGTGAAAACAGCAATATCGGTTTTTACTGTACCAAGCCGACCTTGAACCAATGCGTGAGAACTTGCTTCGAAGGCCGTATGGCGCACTTCACTTTGCACAAAGTCTGCCAACAAATACTGCATACGTATGGCATCGGGCGTAGTGTTCGCTGCCGGCGTGTTCAACCATTGGGTTTCATCGCCTTCAAACACACTACTCCCTAGAGTTCCGATGCTTGCACTACGTGTACCTAACGCATCCTTAAGCTGGGTAAGCAATTGAACTGTAGAGGTTTTTCCGTTTGTCCCTGTCACTGCTACCGTCGTCATTTTCTGAGCAGGGTAGTCGTAAAATGCAGCAGCTAATGCAGAGAGCATTTGTGGTAATTCATACAGCGAGATAATGACGCTGTGGTCACGCATTTCCATCTGACCATGGGCACTACTGTCTTCAGTTTGCGCCAGAATTACACGGGCCCCTAAACTTATTGCCTGGGGTATAAAATCTCGACCATCGCGTTCGTGGCCCTTAATTGCCAAGAACGCTAAGCGTGTATTCACTTCTCGGCTGTCTAGCGTTAAACCTTCAATGCGGATATCTGGGGCGTCTACACCAAATTTCGCCAATAAAGCTTTTATACTTTGAATAAAGGCACTAACTACCACTTTGACCTCCTTTCAATAAGCGGCTAGATGTAACCTGCTTGTCATCGGGCGTAACGTTTAACATGTGCAGTGCGCCACCCATAATTGATGAAAAGACAGGTGCAGCGGTATCCCCCGCGTGATACAAATCACCGCCAGGTTCGTTGATCAATACAATAGTTACTAGCCTGGGGTCAGACACAGGTGCGATACCGGCGAAAATGTTGACGTACTCTTCGCCGTACCCGCCGGCCACCGCTTTTCGGCTTGTTCCTGTTTTCCCAGCAACGCGATAACCTGGTACCGACGCTTTTGTTGCTGTACCGCCACGCTGGGTTACGCTTTCCATCATTTGAACAATAGCGTTAGCGTTTTCTTCGCTGATCACCCGCTCAGATTGAGCCTGCCATGAAGGTTGCTCTGGCGACTTGATGACATTAAGCGGTGTTTTAATACCCCCGTTCGCCAACGTTGCGTAAAGACGCCCCAACTGTGCAGTGGTAACCGAAATGCCGTATCCAAATGACAGCGTGGCTAGCTCAAATTCAGACCAGCGGCTGCGCTCATGAAAGATACCGCTACTCTCACCCGCCATATTAAGCCCGGTATCGCTCATTAAGCCCATATTGTAATAGGTATCCAGCAGGAACTGTTTAGGCACAGAAAGCGCCAGCTTCGACGTCCCCATATTTGAGGAATGCTGAATAATTTCTTCTAGCGTTAGTTCGCCGTAGTTGCGCGAATCTTTTACTAGGCTGCCGCCTAATCGCATCCATCCTGGATGAGTGTTTACTGAGTCTTCAGGCTCCACTTCACCGAACTCTAATGCAGTAAGGACGGCCAGCGGTTTTAGCGCCGAGCCTGGTTCGAACGCATCGGTAATAACCCTGTTACGCATTCTGTGCGCAGAAATATCGCTTCTGTCATTCGGATTGAACGACGGTGC
The DNA here is from genome assembly GCF_022348315.1 of Alteromonas sp. MmMcT2-5. Classification (NCBI taxonomy): domain Bacteria; kingdom Pseudomonadati; phylum Pseudomonadota; class Gammaproteobacteria; order Alteromonadales; family Alteromonadaceae; genus Alteromonas; species Alteromonas sp. MmMcT2-5. The sequence goes on from NZ_JAKRFB010000004.1 coordinate 60,170, forward strand.
ATTCACCATGGCTAACACATCACCGCTTTTTACATCGATGACAATGGCGGAAGCCGAGCTTGATTGGTAATAAATCATGGCTTCTTTAATTTCTTTATAAGCAAGTGCCTGAATACGCTGATCAATAGTCAGCTGCAGGTCGCCGGCTTTTTCGCCTGATTTTGTTTCTAAGATCTCTACCTGACGGCCTTTCGCATCGCGGCGTATTTTACGAGAACCCGGCGTGCCCGTTAGCCACTCGTTATACATGCGCTCTAAGCCTTCAACGCCCGTGTCGTCAACATCGGTTACGCCGATTAACTGCGCTGAAACTTCACCTGTAGGATAGTAGCGGCGGCTTTCACGGCGAAGATAAATGCCTGGAATGTCCAGTTTATCAACGTACTCTGCCATGGCAGGCGACACCTGACGCTGCAAGTAAACAAAGCGGCGTTTAGGGTTTGCCACTTTCTCTTTGAGTTCATTGACGTCTTGGCGCAGTACATCTGCCAGCGCTTCCCAACGGCGTTCTTCCTCGAAGCCGTTGTTTTCATGGATAACCTTAGGGTCTGCGTAGATGGCCCGAACAGGCACACTCACCGCCAGCTCAACACCATTTCTATCGGTAATAAGCCCGCGATAGGTTGGCATATCACGGGTTCTTAGTGTGCGGTTGTCGCCCTGTTGAATTAGCTCGTCTGGCTCAATAACTTGAATATAGGCTGCACGGGCGGCTAGCACGCTGAAAACTAGCATAATAACAACAAGCACAACGACAAAGCGCCAGTGCACTAAGCTTGGCGTTACATTTTGTTTTGCACCGGTTTTTTTACGTTGGCGAGAAAGTGCTGTTGTACTCATTTTAACTTCACCACTACTTCATCGTCTGCGGTTGGACGGTACATTTCTAACTGTTTTTCAACCAGGTTTTCTATGCGGTTATGCTCGGTCAACGCGCGTTGCTCAAGCACCAGGTTACGCCACTCGACATCCAGCTCATCTTTCTCTTGCATAAGGTCTTCAAGGGCAATGACCTGCTGTCTGTTGTGATGACTGCTTAGTGTCACTGCCATGGCACTCGTGATAACCATTAAATACAACAAAACCCGCAACTTGTTGCGGGTCAAATCTGAAACAATTATTAGCAGTAATTTAAAATTAGTGCTGGCCTTGTCTGGCGCGGCTTTGGTCATAACTTTTCTGCCACACGTAATACCGAACTGCGAGAGCGAACGTTGTTCGCGATCTCCTGTTCTGAAGGTTTTATCGCTTTGCCCAAGGCTTTTAACACTTTATCTGCATCTATTTCAGCCTGAGTGATCGGTAAGTTGTGTGGTACTGATTTCCCTTTACTTTGATCTTTAATGAAGCGTTTTACTAAACGGTCTTCAAGAGAGTGAAACGAAATAACGGCAAGACGTCCTTCTTTCGCCAACACCTGTGTGGCGGCTTTAAGGCCAACACGAAGTTGCTCAAGTTCCGCATTGATATAAATGCGAATACCTTGGAATGCACGGGTTGCCGGATGTTTAAACTTATCCTTTACAGGAACCGCTTCGTCGATAATTTTGGCTAGCTGAGCTGTGCGCGTAATGGGTGTTTCTTTGCGCGTGTTTACAATGGCATGGGCTATGCGTTTGCCGAACTTCTCTTCGCCAAACTCTTTAATAACCTGCGTAATGTCTTGTTCTTCGGCGTTAGCCAACCAGTCTGCAGCACTTTGTCCACGTGAGGTGTCCATACGCATATCCAGCGGGCCGTCACGAAGGAAGCTAAAACCACGCTCGGCATCATCTAGCTGAGGTGAAGACACCCCCAAATCCATAAGCACACCGTCAATCTTACCGGTTAGTCCCAGCGCTTCGATTTCTTCTGCCATATCACCAAACGGTGAGTGGATAATGCTAAAACGTTTATCATCAGCGAAGCGTTCTGCCGCTTTGATTGCTTGCGGATCACGGTCAAAGGCGATGAGACGCCCGTGTTCACCCAATGCATCCAAAATATGTGCTGAGTGCCCCCCACGGCCAAAAGTGGCGTCAATGTAGATACCGTTCGGTTTAATCGCTAGGGCTTCAATGCATTCATCAAGCAATACTGAAATATGTTTAAATTCGCTAGGCTGCGTCATAGAGAAAAGTCCTGTAATCGTTCGGTAAGTTCAAATTCGCCTTTGCGTTCGGTGTCTATATCAGCTTCAACTTGTTGTGCCCAAATATCGGCATCCCAAATTTCGAATTTGTTTAACTGACCAACTAACATGACTTCTTTTGAGAGTTTTGCGAAACTTCGCAGTGGAGTAGGAACAAGAATGCGCCCGCTTTTATCCATCTCACCTTCAGAAGCATAACCTAGTAGCAATCGCTGCAAGCGACGCTCGGCTGGGATCATGCTTGAAAGTTTAGATAGTTTAAGCTCAATCTCTTCCCATTCGGGAAGTGGGTAAAGTAGCAAACAACTTTGTTGTGTATCGACTGTGCAGACCAGTTGTCCCTGACAATCATCCAGCAGCGACTGACGATACTTCGTCGGTATAGCCAGTCTGCCTTTTGTATCCAGATTGATTGCGTTAGCGCCGCGGAACATTCCCCTAGCCTTTTATTATTTGCTCTTGGTTTTCTTGTTTTTTGAGTACTAATCTGCAAAGTGATGATGATTTGATCCACAATTCGCCACATTTACCCACTGAGATACAGTTTAGGTATCAATGATCCCCACTGTCAAGTAGAAAAAAGGCGTGAAGGCCGCATAAACACTGGGTTTAAACTGGTTGGATATACAGTGTTTTTAGGAAGTGTATGATTAGGCGTGTAAAAAAGATTAAAAAATATTCAGCTGAGAAAAAATTAGGGCGTAATTAATCGATGAACTGCTGTTTTTGACTGTAAATAAGCGGCGAGATCTCACGATTATGTTTAACGCTGTTTTCAGCGGTATTGCGCGTAAGCTGAGTCGAAATTCAACCAGCTGCGCCACATCAGCACGTTAAAAAACGAGTGAGTTAACACGACTAGTGCTAACTCACTGCATTTACATCAACGCGTGCTAACGCATAGCAATAATCAGGGAGTTCTTACTTAGAAACGATAGGATGCTGAAAGTGAAGCAACGTCACTGCTTTCTTCCCCATCAATATCCGTTTCATAGCTTGCTGATATTGAAAACTGTTCATTGACCCAATAATCGAGTGCTACTCCAACAGCCTTTTCATTTACAAAGCCGTCTGGCGCATCTGAATAGGTGAACAAGCCAGCAACACTGAAACCTTTATTGAAGAAGTAACGAGCTGAGCCATAAAAAACGTCATTACTTTCAGCTATATACTCGGCCATAAAGTCCCAGCCTTTACCCTCCTTTCCAACAGTTGTGTAACGAGTAAAAATTAATGCAGAAGATTCGTTACCGCTAGCTTCAAACACGTCATCTTCGAAGACATATTCAGTGCTGAAGTGCTGATAAGTCAAACCTGCGCCAACTTGCCACTCACGTGATAAGTTGTAACCCAGCTTAGCATTTATGTCGGTGCTATCAGATTCGCCATAGCCATTGTTCCATTTCCTATGAACCCCTTCGATTGCTAACATTAAGTTTTCATCGATGTAAAACGTCGCTCCAAGATTAAAAAAGTCGGCACCATCTAAATTGGCGTAACCACCAGATAAACTCGATACACGCTGAAGATAAGGGTTGATAAGGTAAGCGCCGCTGTTTCCGCTAACTTCTTCAAGGTAGCGCACATATCTTGCACCGTAGAGGTTGTCATCTACCCCTTCAAAATCGACAGCAGTTACCTGTACTTCGTTTTGTGTAGCTGCATGTGCTGCTGAGACTGTAAATACTGAAGCCGTGATAAGTGATAGTGCAGTTAGCGTAGTTTTTAGCTTATTAGTGTTAGTGTTCATGTCTTTTGTCCTTAAAAAATGTGTTGGGAACGAGGTGTAAGATAAGACATTAAAACTTAACGGTTTCTGAACGAAACATGACGAAGTCTGAACGTGAATTGTAGGTACAAAAAAACCCGCAACTTTGCGGGCTTTTAAACTTCAAAATGAGGGAACGATTACGCGTTTGGCGCCGCTTCAGGTGCTGCTTCTTCTGCTTTAACCGCAGAAAGCTGCATGCTGCGAATTGGGTTTTCTGTGTCATTAGAAAGCTCAACAAGGCGGTTTAGCTGACCAACAGACATCATTACTGCGTAGATAGCACCTAGGAAGCCTTGCTTGTGTAGCTCAAGCACCTGCTCTTCTGGCAGCTCAAGAAGCTTCTTCTCATTGATGCTCATCATGCCAGTAACATTGCGCTGTTTACCATCTTGGTATGTAAGGCGAATTTGAATTGGATCAAGAAGGTCCAGTTCAACGACTTTCGCAACAAAACGCTGAGTTAGCATTTCGCTATTCGCAAGGTCTGCTAGGAATTTCTGACGGTTATCTAGGAACTCGCTTGCTTCACCAGCTTCGGTGAATAGCGCTTGGCCTTCGTCAGAAATAAGGTCAGAGTTTTCATCAATGTAAACGCCAAGCTTGTCGCCGTCTGGACGCACGTCGAATGGATAGCGAAGGATGTTCATTGGAACGTGAGGGCCTTTCCAGCTGTCGCCAGTTAGAAAAAGGTTTTGACCTTGTTCCATACCAAGCATAGTCACAACGTGGTGACGCTTTGATGTAGTGTCTTCAATGAACACTAGCGGCATTGTCGCAGCTAGTTGTGCAAATTCACGGATCGTTGCTGCTGCAAGGTGTGTATTTTTCGCAAAGCTGAAAGATGTATTTACCGCAACCTTTAGGTCTTTATGCTTTTCTTTATCTAGCGGTACAAAATTAATAGCCATATTTATTTCTCATACTTGTTAGCTGTGGCCCCGGCTTGATTATGTGAGAAGAGCGGGTGCCACTAAAAAATTACGTCGGCCGCGCTGATGCATAGAAGTCATCGATAATTGGCGGAGCGCTTGGGAGTATCCCGTATTCGCGCAATGAAGTCACGCAGTCTTCACCATAACAAGTTTTAAATTTTTATTGCAATGTAAACTTGAAGTAAACAAGCACAAGCGCTCTAAAAATGAGCAATATCGACTAATTTAGGGCTTAGCGAGAGCAATCTGGGGTAAATGCATAGCAAGTAAAAGCCTATTGTCGCAGTGCGCATTATCCTTTAGTCTCGTATTGCTATTGAGTTAGCGGTTGTTGACCTAAGCGATAAAAAAACAAAATAAGGATTTTCTATGAAGGGGCGCTTCCCACTCTCATCTTGCGCATTACTTATCTCTGCGCTTTTTGCTTCACACTCTGTACTTGCTGAGACCTCTACTTATTCAGCATCTGAAAAAGCTATCAAGATCGCACAAGAAACTATTATTGTTGATGGACACATTGATGTTCCTTATCGCGTAAAGGAAAAGTGGGTTGATGTCACTAAAGCCACGCAGGACGGCGACTTCGACTACCCTCGTGCAGTATCTGGTGGTTTGAACGCCCCTTTTATGAGTATTTACGTGCCTGCTAGTTTAGACAACTCTCCAGAATCTACGCAGCTTGCCCATGAGCTCATCGATTCAGTAGAAGCCATTGTTGCCCGCGCACCTGATAAATTTGCCATTGCTAAAAGCCCTTCTGACGTAAAAGCCCAATTTGAAAAAGGGTTAATTTCACTGCCAATGGGCATGGAAAATGGTTCTCCTATTCAAGGTGACTTGGCGAATCTAACGGATTTTTACGAGCGCGGGATTCGCTACATCACCCTTGCTCATAGTCAAGCTAACCACATTTCTGACTCCTCGTATGACCTGCGCAGAAAATGGAAAGGCCTTAGCCCGTTTGGCAAAACTTTAGTGGGCGAGATGAACAACATCGGCATCATGCTAGATATTTCCCATGTGTCTGACGACGCCTTTTATCAGGTTATTGAGTTAACAAAGGTGCCAGTCATAGCATCACATTCTTCACTGCGCCGCTTTACCCCCGGTTTTGAGCGCAACATGGACGACGAGATGATCAAAAAACTCGGCGAAAATGGCGGTGTGATTATGATTAACTTTGGTTCTAGTTTTGTATCTAAAGAAGCTGGCAAGTGGCGTAGTGGCCTTACTGCAGCGCGCAAAGCCTTGGTTGAAAAAGAAGGCGAAGACAGCCCTAAGCTAGAGAACTTTGAAGAGAATTATCGCAAAGAAGTGCCATACCCTTATTCAACCCTAGACGAAGTGCTTGACCATATCGATCACGTGGTAAAACTGATTGGTGTTGATCACGTAGGTATTGGTTCAGACTATGACGGTGTAGGTGACTCATTACCCATTGGCCTTAAAGACGTGGCGAGTTTTCCAAACTTAGTACAAGGATTGTTGGATAGAGGATACAGCCGTACCGACATCGAAAAGATATTGAGCGGAAACCTTTTGCGCGTATGGCAACAAGTTGAGGAATATGCGGAAGAGCATGCGAAAGATCACGCGGCAGCGCTCTAGTCGCGCAACACTTTAAAAATGAAGCGTAGGGAAGCGTGTTATCGCTTCCCCATGCTTTATCTACTCTACTGCACTTTCAACTCTATTATTTTTTGCGTGACACAATTAAGTAAAACGCGCTTGGCAATACCAACAGTGTTAATACCAGTGCACTCGCCATACCGCCTACCATAGGCGCCGCAATGCGCTGCATCACTTCACTACCAGTTCCAGTGGCATAAAGCACAGGCAACAAGCCAACAATAATAGAAAGCGATGTCATCATAACTGGGCGAAGTCTTGCCGAGGCGGCATGGACAATAGCCTTTTTCACAAGCGCATCTTTTTTAGTGTTGCCATTTTCTGTTTTGTGGCTAGTGAGTGCATCTGATACATATTGGTTTAGATAGACCAGCATGATAACGCCTATTTCTACCGCTACACCTGCTAAGGCAATAAACCCAACACCTACCGCCACCGACAGATTGAAGTTAAGAAGGTAAAGCAACCATACACTGCCCACCAGCGCCAACGGTAAGGTCGCGAGTATGAGTGCCACATCGCGAAGGCGTTTAAATGCCAGATAAAGCAAAAGGCAGATAATGGCTAACGTTAGCGGTATAACCACCGACAGTTTTGCTTTCGCGCGCTCAAGGTAAGCAAACTGCCCCGCCCACGTAATAGAGTATCCAGTGGGTAAATCAAGGTTCTGTGACAAATGACGTTTCGCGCTATCTACATACCCCCCTAAGTCAATACCCGTGGCTGAGTCTGACGAGATATCAATGTATACCCATCCGTTTAATCGGGCATTTTCGCTTTTAATCCCAGCCGGCCCGTCGTCAATACGCACGGTCGCGACATCGCCAAGGGTAATGTGAACACCGCTTGGTGTGACGAAAGGCATGGATGCTAAAGATTCAGGCGTATCGCGGTAGTGCTGTAAAAAGCGCATGGCGATAGGAAAACGCTCACGCCCTTCCACTGATTGTGTAACCACTTTGCCGCCCACTGCCGAGCCTACAATACTGTGAACATCGTCTATCGTCATGCCGTAGCGCGCCGCCAACTGCCTGTCGATATCGATATAAACGTAACGGCCACCCACCACACGCTCAGCGTATACTGATGCTGTATTGGGCAGGTCTTTAAGCAGTATCTCAATATCCTTTCCAATGGCTTCAATGCCTGCTAGGTCAGGCCCCGCAATCTTGATCCCAACAGGGGTTTTTATCCCGGTTGCCAACATGTCGATGCGGGTTTTAATTGGCATTACCCACGCATTGGTCAGCCCTGGAAATTGCACCAGAGCGTTAAGCTCTTCTTTGAGCTTTTCAGTGGTCATGCCCTCCCTCCACTGCGCTTTCGGTTTAAGCTGAATGAAGGTTTCAATCATCGTCAATGGTGCGGGGTCTGTGGCCGTATCTGCGCGTCCAATTTTCCCGAATACCGTTTCAACCTCGGGCAAGGTTGCAATAAGCTTGTCCGTCTGCTGTAAAAGCTCTCTGGCTTTACCCACTGAAATACCCGGATAGGTAGTAGGCATATACATCAAATCGCCTTCGTCCAGTTCGGGCATAAATTCGCTACCTAGTTGGCTTAACGGCCAGTACATGGAAAGCAATAAGCAAAATGCCCCCGCCAAGGTGAGCAGTGGGTAGTTAAGCAGCCGCGTTAGCAATGGCTGATACACACGTTCTAAAGCTCGATTTACCGGGTTCTGGGCTTCAGATCGTATTTTTCCGCGTACAAAATAACCCGCCAGCACAGGTACCAAGGTAATTGCCAGCGCCGCAGCTGCTGCCATGGCATAGGTTTTGGTAAAGGCAAGAGGCGCAAAAAGACGCCCTTCTTGCGCTTCCAATGCAAAAACAGGAATAAAGGATACGGTTATAATTAGGAGCGCAAAGAATAAAGCTGGGCCAACTTCGGTGGTCGACTTAATCACCAGTTCCCAACGTTTGACTGCCGAAAGCTTTGCAGATGTTGGCGCAGAGGCTGGTAAAGATGTTTGCGACTGGGCACTCCCTGACCCCACCTGACTTGCTGAATCCCTTTGACTCGCTGAACCCCTTTGACTCGCTGAGGCTCCCTGACTTGATGAAACAGCATGCTGATGAATGTGCTTGTGTAAATTTTCAACCACAACAATAGCGCCATCCACCATTGCACCAATAGCGATAGCAATGCCACCTAAAGACATGATGTTGGCATTAAGTCCCTGCAGCTTCATTACGATAAAGGCGGCGAGAATACCAATAGGCAAACTGATTAGCGCAACCATAGATGAACGTATGTGAAACAAGAAGATAGCGCATACCAAACCAACAACCAGCAATTCCTCACCTAGCTTATTGGTGAGGGTATCGACGGACTTATCAATAAGGGTGGAGCGGTCGTAAACGGGGACGATATTCACACCTTTCGGCAAGCTCGCTTTCAATGAATCCAGCTTAGCTTTAACCGCATCGATAGTGGATTTTGCGTTTTCACCATAGCGCATCACTATAATGCCACCCACGGTTTCGCCATTCCCGTTTAGTTCAGCAATACCGCGGCGCATCAACGGGCTTTCTACCACTTGAGCTACATCGTTAATCGTTATGCTAACGCCGTCTTTGATAATGCCTGTGGGCAACGCCAGTATGTCATCAATGCCCTGAATGTAGCTTTGCGCACTAACCATGTACTCTGCCTCGGCCATTTCAATAACCGAAGCGCCTGACGCGCGGTTACCCCGTTTAAGGGCAATTTCTATCATGGATGGCTGAATGTTGTAGGCACGTAATTTTTCAGGGTCGACAATAACTTGGTATTGTTTAACCATCCCTCCAATAGACGCCACTTCAGATACGCCTTCAACTGACTGAAGCTCAAACTTCAAGAACCAGTCTTGCAACGCCCTTAACTCACCAGCATCTAGCGCATTTGGCTGACTAGCATCGTTCTCCAACGCATAAATGTAAACCCAACCTACCCCTGTCGCATCTGGACCTAACTGAGGTGTCACGCCTTCTGGAAGTTGCGAAGACGCTTGGCTTAGGTATTCCAGAACACGGCTTCGAGCCCAGTACATGTCTGTATCGTCATCAAAGATTATATATACGTAGGCATCGCCGAAGAATGAATACCCTCGCACCGTCTGTGCGCCAGGCACTGACATTAGCGCAGAGGTGAGAGGAAACGTCACCTGATCTTCCACCACTTGCGGCGACTGACCGGGATAGTTTACTTTCACTATAACTTGGACATCAGATAAATCAGGGATAGCATCGACGGGGGTGTTTTTCACCGCCCAGACACCCGCAATACTGAGCATAATAGCGCTCAGCAATACCAGTATTCTATTGTTTACCGACCAGCGAATTACCGATTCAATCATGGTGCATATGCTCCTTATGATTTATCGATTTTTGTTCTGCCGACTTGTGAACCAGTTACTCGTGAGCATCGCTTTGCTCTCCATCGCCCTTCAGGTTGCTCGTATCATGTTTATGATTGCTGTGTTCTGTGCCATGAACCATGCCCTTGTCCATTGCATGTTCACTGCGCTTTCGCAAATCGATAACCGTGAATTCTTCGCCAGTCACAAAGGTGAACATGATGTTGTCACCTTCTTTGAACTGAGATAAGTCAATATGCTTTGATACCGAAAATGACATTGTCGCAGGTCCCCGTCCCCATTTTTCAATCGGCCCGCGAGCGATCACTAACTTTGCGTCATTCGAAGCGCCATTCGTTTCGGTGTCAGCCGGCAATTCAATTGCCTCAATAGTACCTGTTGTCGTGGCCTGATGATCGGGCGCTTTCATTCGCTCAAAGTCACTGCTTTTCGACGACTCTGAATCAATCAAAAATTGTGCTGATACCACCACATCATCCTCTGGCAGCAAGCCTTCGACGACTTCAAAATGTGTACTATCGCTTTGCCCCAGCGTTACCCGTACCGACTTAAAGTTGCCATCGCCATCACTGAGTACCACTTTTGCGCCCTCAGCCGTGCGAATAACGGCACTGCGAGGAACCAGTAACGCTGCCTTGCGTTGGGTAGGCTTTATTCCAACGTGGGCAAACATATTGGGCTTTAACGTGTGGTTGTTATTGTTTAGCGGTATGCGCACTTTCAGGGTTCGCGTTGTTTCCGACAAAGACGGATAAATATACTCTACGTGACTTTCCCATTTAGCATCGGACCCATGGTCCATTTCGTCGAGGGTAATCACAGCGCCATTATGAGGCGCTATGATTTGCGCGTACTTTTCAGGCACCTCTGCAATCACCCACACCGTATCTAGCTGTGCGATGCTCATCAAGGTTGTCCCGGGCTGAACGTAAAACCCCTCCCGAATATTCAGAGCTTCTACCACACCGCTTTGCGGCGCGTTAAATGTGACGGTTTGTGTTACTCGTCTAGTTTTTTGCAATGCTTCAATAACGCTCTTTGATAGCCCCAGTGTTCTTAGGCGCTCGGCTGCGCCCTGAATTAAACGTGCGTCTCCTCGCTTAAGGGCTAAAACGTATTCTTCTTGTGCGCTAACTAATTCTGGCGAATACAGGGTATAAAGTGCCTGTCCTTCTTCTACTTGCTCACCTTGAGATTTAATGAAAAGCCTGTCGACCCAACCTGATACTCTAGGGTGGATGTGCACAATGCTATCTTCATCGTAAGCAACGTTGCCCACCGCCGTTACGGTCTGTTGAAGTGTTCCAATGGTAACGGGCGCGACTTTAACACCTATATTGTGCTGTACATTTGGCGGAATCATTACGGTACCAGGCGTACGCTCATTACTTTTCGCAGATGTTGCGTCGTCAATGGCGTATACTGGCACCAAGTCCATTCCCATCGGTGACTTTCCCGGTTTGTCACGGCGATAGCTGTCATCCATAGGCGCTACCCAATATAAAGGGGCTTTATCATCAGTTTCGTCGCTAAGGGCACTTTCGCCATTTCCGTGTTTTGATGAATCAGACAACAATAGTGAAGCCAAGCCGAACGCTAATAGGCCGCCAAATAGCAGACCTACTAGCAAACCTTTTATTAGCGTGCTTTTTGTATCTGGAGCAGGGTGAGTTGAAGATGTCATATTAACTACTCTTTATTCGAAAAAATGGGCGTGAGTGGGCAGGTACAAATAAGCAAGTGACGCCAATGTTCTGGCGCGCTCGATGTCGATTTTGAGTAAATCATCCTGTACCTGTACTTGCTTGAGATTGGCATTGACAACATCACCGATATCACCGGTGTCTGTGGTATAAGCTGTCAGTTCAGCTTCAGAAAGTTGCCGTGTTTCACCAATTAACGCCGTTTCATAAAGCGCTTTGCGCTCACTTAGCGCTGACAAGCGTGATTTAAGCACCTCTGCATTCGCGGCAAGCTCGTTCACTTTCAAGCGGAAGTCCGTTTCAGACGCACTCATTTTGGAAGCCGCTGCGGCTATTGAAGCGTCTTGACGAGATTTATTGAAAAACGGAAGGTCTACTTGAACACCCAATGACACAAAATCAGCTCGGCTTGCGCCATTTTGTGCATCTTGTCTGTATCCATAACTTGCTTCAAATGCCCACTGAGACTTAGTTTGCTCTCGCGCTATGTTCACATTTTGCGCTTCTATCTGGGTCTGAATTTGAAGCAGCATAGCCTCAGGATGATGCTGTAGTATTGAAAAAGGCTCACTGTTCTCAATAACCGTTAAGAACGAAGAAAGGCTGAGGTTGCTGTCGTTTAAGATAGCATCGAGCTCGATACGCGTTGGATAAGAAGGCGTTGATTGAGCCAGCGGTGCGCTTACAGATTCATCTAGCGGCGCACCAAACCATTTTGAAAGTGCCGATCTCGCTTCATTTTTTTGCTGGTAGGCCTGCACATATTTGTCGTCTAGTGACAACAATGCCAAGCGCACTTGCAATATGTCTTGCTGGGCCGCTGCACCAACGCCTTGGCTGTATCTGGAGTCAGTAAAATCGAGTAGCTGTGTAAGCAATGATTTCTCTTTGTCCAATAATCCAATGCGACGTGTTGCATAGACCCAATCTAACCAGGTAAGGGTAACCTCACGTTTAAGCCACGCCTTTCTCGCTTGGCTCTCTACCGACATTTGATCAGCCATAACCTGATACTTTTGCTGGCTGTAGAGGTTTTCATCGCCTCGCGGTAACTGCTGCTTCAAACCAACTTTAAATTGCGTCATAGGCTCTTGGTCAAATACGAAGCCGTCGGTAGGCAAGTTTTGTACAGACGCTGAAACCTGAGGATTTGCCCAATATGATGACGCTTCAGCTTCTGCATTAAAGCGATCCTTTCGATGCGCATTCCCTTTAAGCAAAGGGTCGTATTGAATAGCTAACTGCAGCGCTTGTTCCAGGCTTAGGGTCTGCGCGACAACGGGCTTATTAGCCATCAAAAAAGAAGAAAGCACAAAAATTAAGGCGAACAAAGCGCTTACTTTACAAGGTCTGTTAGCGCTTTCGTTCACTTTTTTGGGTACCGAATAGTTGCTCATGTATAACATCACTTTTCAGGTGTAAGGCGTGTTGACGTTGCCCCGCTCTTCGCTAAATTCGACAAAGGGGATTAGCAAAAAGGCTTACCACGCGTTACATAGATAAAAGATTAGAGACATCTCAAAACGACAAGACGACGTCGTGACATAAAAACGTCTCTGCTGCGAAATAAATCCGCGAGATAGATCTATGCTGTGAAAAGTGACTTAGGTGGGCGAAACTGCCCGAAGTGAGGAGATGAGCGCTGCCCCAGTATAGGTGCAGTGGCAGCCATTCTGGCTACCGATATTTCGGTTTCAACGGTAGGCTGAATAAGCGCACTCGCGCTAAGATTAAAACAGTGATCGGCTGGGCAATTACATTCATCCTTGCAGCAAGACATGTCACTCATCTGCGATGCTTTCACGCTTTTCACGCCTGCATCGCTAACTTTTACGCCGTCGAACTGAGCGGGTTTGCTCTTGCTGTTTTTAGCACTTAAATCCGCATGTTGTGATGACAATTCTTGGTGCTGACAATGTGTATTAGCAGACTCAGGTATTCGAACCTGATGGTTAGCATGAGCAGCATCCGACTGCGGTGTCATCACCGACATTGAATGGGCATGTTCGTATGAATGTTCGATAGATACAGCGCTACCTGACGACACGAGGGCCACCATTAAAAACAGTGTAAGGATAAACGAACTTGCATTCGCCGACCTATACCGTTTGCGCGTTAAACTAATCCGAAACTTTCTCAAATACTGTACTCAAAATATTGCTGTCTATTGTGCAACGAAATAATAGCGTGATGTAACCAAGCAGTAAAGCTAGCCGTTAATGTCGCTAAGCTAGGGCCTGTTGACCTTTGTTGTACACCAGAGGTCAACAGGCCCCAGTAACTTATTCAAACTGAGACAGGTAATCTCGCAACATAAGGCCCATGGTTGAAAATAGCGGGTTTGCTTTAGGTACCGCACACTCTTCTTGCTGATTAACCATGCTTGCGTTGAAATTCATTTTATTGAGCAAGCTTGTATTCACAACTAAATCTGCATGGCACAACCCGTACGATTCATCGATAACGAAAAAAGTATTCGGACCTTTACTTGCGTCCATTAACTGCTCTATGCCGCGAATTGGCGTGGTTACATCAGCTTGAGAATGAGCGGCAAAAAGCGGCACTTCAATTTGCTGTCCTTCCTCGACTTTGTCCCGAATGATGTTTATTAAATCCATCAATTCCAACCCTGCTAAACCTGCCACATTTGGATACTTATAAGGGTTGGGGCCATGAGTTTGATAGGTTCCATCAATAATTCTGGCTAAAAGTTTAATGCCCCAAATTCGAGACATACTTTCAGCATTATCAGACAGCGCCAGCGCGCCAGAAAATAGCATAAGACCATCAATATTATTTACTTCGTTTCCTGCACTATCCAGATAATGTTCAACCGCCAGCGCACCACCTGTAGAGAAGCCACCTACAAGCAAAGTATCACCCATGCTATCAGCCAATTTAATGACTTCATCAACATGCCCCTGCCAGCGCTCAGCTAAATCCCAGTCAGACATGTCATCGTCGGCATCTCGTTTACCATGCCCAGGCAAAAGCGGCACGACTACAGTGAAACCCTGTTCAAATAAGATGTTGGCGATTTCACGCATGAAGAAAGGTGAGTCGCTTAAGCCGTGGATAAGCACTGCCACCTTGCTGCTTGATTTGTTGGTCAGCATGAAAGGCGAATTGCCTTCATTGCGCAATACGTTGCTGCATACCGAAAAACGATTGAGTGCCGTTTCTCTACACGGCTGGGTTTGGCCCCACTCTTTTTCGTAAAATGCTTTGAACTGATTTTGAAGGTCTGAAAAACTTCTGCTTTTCATTTCGCTCGTATCGGGTATAGATAAATTTGCGGCTATAGCCATATTTACACCTAAAAGCGCAACAATACCTATGAGCATTTTTACAAAAAACTTCGATGACACTATTATTCTCCGCTACGGATAATTAATAAAAAACGGGAGCAGTTTACCATGCTCCCGTTTCTTGTGACGATTAATACGTATATTACGTTAGCTAAAGTAAACCTCTAGATCGTCAGAACCACCGATATGTTTACCACCGATAAAGACCTGCGGCACAGTTTCTCGACCGCTAATCGCCGTTAAGCTGGTTAGTGATGCATCTTTGCCCAACACGATTTCTTCGTACTCGTAGCCTTTTTCATCAAGCAGTTTTTTCGCTTTAGCACAGAAAGGACAACCCGGTTTTGTGATAATAGAAACAGGTGCGTTAGTTTGCTCCTCTGGCGCAATGTAAGCCAGCATCGTATCTGCATCCGACACCTCAAACGGGTCGCCAGCTACATCAGGTTCAATAAACATTTTGTCTACCACGCCATCTTTCACTAGCATCGAGTAACGCCAACTTCTTTTGCCGAAACCCAAATCCGCTTTATCGACTAGCATACCCATGCCATCGGTAAATTCTCCGTTACCGTCGGGAATAACGGTTATGTTAGCGGCTTCTTGATCTGCGGCCCATGCATTCATAACGAAAGTATCGTTTACCGATACACAAACAATCTCATCAATGCCGTGTTTCGCAAACTTTTTCGCTAAAGCGTTATAGCGAGGCAAGTGGGTAGAAGAACAGGTTGGTGTAAAAGCACCTGGAAGTGAGAAGACCACAACATTTTTGCCAGAAAATAATTCATCTGTCGTTTTCGTTACCCACGTCTCACCTTCTCTGCACGGAAATGAAACGCTAGGTACTTTTTGGCCTTCTTTGGAAGTGAAGCGACTTTCTGACATAACAACCTCTTATCGGTAATCTCAATTATAAAGTAAGAAGACTAGAATGAGTTGTTGCACAAATCAATAGGTATTGTCTTACATTCGTTAATATCGATTTTGATGCTGAACCTAGCTGATAGCCTGCCTATGCTTTGAGTGGAGGTTAGGTACGGTCGTGACACCATTCACGACCCACCGTAACGCTCAGTATTTTAACATAAGCGATATTCGAGGGTTATCACCATGATTATTTTGGTTGGTGGAGAAAAAGGCGGTAGCGGAAAGAGCTGCCTGGCACAAAACATTGCAGTGTATCTTCGCACTGAAAAAGGTGCCAAGGTGTTAATGGTCGACTGTGACCCGCAGCGAACGACCTCAGACTGGATCCAAGAGCGTAAAGTTAACCCTCGTCTCGCTGAAATTAACTGTGTTCAGTTATATGGTAAAATACGTAACGAATTACTTAGCCTGCGTCAGTATTACGATTACGTTGTAATAGACTGTGGTGGACAAGATAACCTAGCGCTTCGCTCGTCAATGGCGGTTGCTGACCATATACTGATTCCACTTAGACCCAAACGTCGCGATCTCAAAACGGTACCTCACATGGAAGATATTTTATCTACCTGTAAAATGGTTAACCCGAAAATGAACGCCGCGTTCGTTATCACACAGTGCCCTTCTCTACCTAGCCTGGCAAACCGTATTCTAGAGGCAAAAGAAGTGTGTCGCTCATTTGGTATTCCCGTCCTAAACTCTGTTACTTTTAGTAGAAACATGTATGACGATTCAGAAGAGTCAGGGCAGTCAGTTATTGAGAGTGAACCAGAAGGTAAAGCGGCCACAGAAATAAGAACCTTGTTTGAAGAGCTACTAGCTGGCAAAGTGGAGGATGCTTATGAGTTTACTCAACCTCAAAAAGTCGAAGCCGTTAGCTAAGCCCAATCTACGAACTGTAGAAGATTTTATCGACGATGCGCTGCTTTATGCCCAAGGTAAAGTGGATAAAAAGCAACCATCGGCGGCAAAAAACGATTTAAAAGACGTTCGTACAGACCGCGTTGTGCCGATAAGAAAGCCTGCAAAATCAGAAGGTATGCGACATGCTACCTTTACGTTGACGCCGCAATGTATTGAAAAACTTGCAAACATTGCCCAAAAGACAGGTAAAGCCAAATCTGCACTGATTCGAGAGTGGATTGAAAATAACAGCATAAATTAGACTAAAGTATAAATCCAAATACGCATTTCATTCGTTTTATCCTTCACAATAATGATGTTGCCTTGGCGTTAGCCTACTGAGATACTCACCGACAGCATGTTCTGACAGTGTATAGGAGATACAATCGAATGGGCCGTGAAGGATTTAGCATCGTGCGCGTGCTGGTGTGTGCCCTGCTAATTGCTGTGCATGGCGCACAGGTTAAAACGGTAGAAGCGTTCGAGCTTTTCAATACCGAGATTGCTGATGTCGAGAACCTTTTAAATGCCAAGCAATATACTGACGCCGATAGCAAGGCACTGTTGCTTTTAGAGCAAGCGCTACAACAGCAACAAATGTCTGCTGATACATTTTCTGCCCTCGGACTCTTACTTCAAAACGCATCGCGCTTTGAGGTGTCAAAAGCCATTTTTAATGCCGCCTTAGAGCGCTACACCACAGATGGTGAATTAAACAAAATGGCGTCAACGCTATTACAACTAGCCACCTCAGAAAGACACCTCTCAAATTATGCCATTGCACTGACTTATGTGCGTCGCGCTATGTCTATTGCTCAAATTGAGCGTAATGAATTACTTAAGGCTCAATTGAACCTTGAGCTAGGCATAATTCAACAAGAACAAGGCGAAATTGAAACCGCTTTGGAGCCGTTAAAGCAAGCGCTACGTTACTTTCGTGAAAATAACATGGCCAGTGAAATGAGTGTTACGTTGCTGCGCATCGGAGAGATATACAGTTTGCTCAACCAAGCTACGTTGGCTCATACCTACTACCAAGACGCTTTCGACAGTATCGAGGAAACACAGGAGACCCGATTACTTGGCGTGATCAAAACTCGTATTGGTGCCCTATCTCTCAAAACAGGCTCTGTAGACCAAGCGATAAGAGCAATTAACGAAGGTCTTGAACTCCTGCTATCCACCTCTGATGTAGGGGCCATAGCCGAAGCAAAAATGCTATTGGGAAGAGCATTGGTTGAAAACGGCGATACGGCTAAAGGGCGAGAGTTATTGCAAGAAGCCATGCAATTTGCCGATTCATCGGGTCAGGCAAAATTGGTCAAAGAAGGCAGACTCGCTTTAGCGCAAGCCTATATGAAAGAGCAGAGTTTCGAATTAGCCTTAGAAGAGGCCCGCACGGGTACCATTGACGCGAGAAAAAATAGAGACCTTAGAGGACAGCTTAGTTTTCTGTCGTTACAGCTAAGCGCCTTTGTATCACTAGGCGAATTCAAAAAAGCCCTAGATATTCAATCTGTTATGCAGCAGCTGCGTGAAGTACTACTTGATTCAGAAAACAAGTCTGCCATTGAAGGCCTGCAGGCTGAGATTGAGCTTGTGAGGCAATCTAGGACGTTGGAGAAACTGGAAGAATCCAAGCAGCTGGCGTTAGCGCAAGCTGAGCGAGAAAACCTGCAGACGACTCTTTTTTGGAGCATATCATTAGCAGCGTTACTCTTGACGTTTTTAGTGTGGAGCCGCTACAAACAACGTCAGCAAACGATTATTTTGCGCCGAGAAGTACGCCAGCAAACACTCAATCTTCAAGAAAAAAATCAAGAACTGGAAAGAGCCTATAAAACGCTAGAAGAGGTAAGCCTGCGCGATCCGTTAACGGGTTTGTACAATAGGCACTACCTCGAATCGCAGCTTCCCGGTGAAATAAGGCGCAGCCAGTTCTCGGCAAAACAAAGCCCCAGTACAGGAAAGACGAAACAAGACTTACTTTGCTTACTTATTGATATCGACCACTTCAAGCGCATCAACGACGACTATGGGCATATTGCCGGCGATAAAGTGCTATCAGCGTTTGCCAATGTCCTCAAAGAGGTGTTCAGACAAACGGATTTAATTATTCGATGGGGAGGCGAGGAGTTTCTTGTGGTTTGTCGCCAATCCACTCGTGAAGAGCTCCCTGAGGTTGCCGAGCGCTGCCGAGAAATGGTCGCAAGCACCCCTTTTGATATCGGCTTAGAAAAACCAATCAATATTACTTGTAGCATTGGCTTTTCGCTGCTTCCTCCAGATAGAGAGGAAGACTTTGATACCGCGTGGAAACGTACATTCGCTGTTATCGATTACGCGCTATATGCCACTAAGTTATCAGGGAGAAATGGATGGGTTGGCGTAATCGAAACGCTTAAAACTCCAAGGGAATATCCCACTCCACTAGATACGAAGTTTAATTTTCCTGGTTCGAGAATTGCCACATCGTTCAACAACGTGGCAAGTATCAAATGGCCGGAGACCCTCGATAAATAGCAGTAGAGGAATAGAGATATGTACAGAGGAAGCTGCAGCTGCCAAGCAATTCAATATGAAATTGATCATATCGGAGAGCTTGACGCCGATGACGAAACGCTAAGCCATTCAGATACCAGTGAACTGCGCGTTACAGTTGAAAAAGAGCAGCTGGTTATTGACTGTGCACCGTCAGCGCTAGCGGAACTACACGAGGCTAATGACGAAACCCACCACGTGTGTAACATTTGTGGGAGCGTTATCTTTGTTGAGCGTGGCTCTAACCAAGTGTCGGTTGAGGTGACCTTCAGCGGTCATGACGTCTTAGCAGAGTCTCACTGCCAGTTTGTATTTTAGGTGGGTACACAAGGATAAAGGCGAACTGCGAGTTCGCCCAGATATCAACAGGTGAGAAGTACATTTCTCTCCTGTTTGGTAGTCATGCCTACGCTAGTCGCTATTTTTGATGTCTTCCATATGGTATTTATCAATGAGCGAATACAACGTGGGACGAGTGACGCCAAGTAATTCTGCCGTTTTCGACATATTCTTATCTGCTTTTTGATAGGCCCTGCGAATAGCTCGACTTTCAGCAATTTCTCGCACTTCACGCAGATTCAACGTTTCAGGCTCATCATGGGCATCTACAGGCATCAAGCCTAAATCGTCAGGTTGAATTACCGTACCTTCAGCCATAATAACCGCAGACTTTAGCTTGTTTTGCATTTCTCGAATGTTGCCCGGCCACTTATGGGCTAGCATGGCGTTAACTGCAGTTTCTGAAAAGCTCTTCGCTTTAGCTTTGAATTCTTCGCGATAAATATTCAAGAACGTACGTGCAAGTAAAATAATGTCTTGGTCTCGTTCACGTAAAGGAGGGATCATGATCGGCATTTCCCCCACACGGTAATATAAATCTTCCCTGAACGTTTCTTGTGCCACCATAGCCTGTAAATCGCGGTGCGTTGCACAAATTACGCGTATATCAACGGGAATTTCATTGCGTCCACCAACGCGCTCGATCACGCGCTCCTGCAAAAACCGAAGCATCTTAGCTTGCAGACCAATGGGCATATCACCAATCTCATCTAAAAACAGTGTTCCGCCTTGTGCTGTTTCTATCTTGCCGACGGTGGTTTTGTTCGCGCCAGTAAACGCCCCTTTTTCGTAACCGAACAACTCACTTTCTAGTAAGTTCTCTGGGATAGACGCACAGTTAATAGCAACAAAAGGTTTGTCTTTTCTAGGGCTGTGTTCATGAATACTGCGCGCGAAAACTTCTTTACCAGTGCCACTTTCACCAAGTAACAGAGTGCTTATGTCGGTATTAGCAATTTTCTCAGCGCGACGTACCACTTTTTGAATAGCTTCGCTGTTACCCACTATTCTGGACATGCCAGAACGAGTGCGGGCAAGAATGCTATTCTCATGCTCTAACTTAGACAGGTTAAGCGCACGGTGCACCAATAATTTGATGGTATCTGAATCGATAGGCTTCTGATAAAAATCGTATGCCCCAAAATCGATTGCTTTTAATGCGTGTTGTTTATCGTTATTACCTGTAACAACGATAACTTTGGTTCTAGGCGCTAGCGCAATGATATCGTGAAGAATACGTAAACCTTCCGACGCATTCGCTGGATCTGGCGGAAGCCCTAAATCTAGGGTAACAACCTTAGGTTCAAAACGACGGAGCTGGGCTATGGCAGATGTGTGATCGTCCGCAAAAACAACGTTGTAATCGGTAAGACTCCATTTAAGTTGCTTTTGGATACCTAAATCATCATCTACTACCAAAATGGTATCGGTCATTTCATCATCCTATTATTCTACTTCATCCATCGAAAGGGAGTGGATTTGATAATATCCACCTTTTAGTTATACACCCTATCCTATCGGAAAATACAGCGTAAAACAGCTACCGCGTCCAGGTTCACTTTGAACAGTTAGTTTGCCACCGATAGACTCGATATATGTTTTTGCATCATATGCACCAATACCCATACCAGCATTCCCTTTCGTGGTATCAAATGGCTTGAATAGTCGCTCTTCAATAAACGCTTTATCCATACCTGACCCTGTATCTTCTATCAAAACTAGCTGCGTTTTGTTGTCAGAATTTCCAGTAATCACCACGTCGACTTCTCCGTCATCTGCGGTTGCCTGCTGAGCGTTGCTGATTAGGTGATAAAGCACGTTTGCCACCTTATCCTTATCAACCGTCACGGCCGTTTCTTTTAGCACATGAACTGTTGGTAGCGGACGTAAACCTGAACAGCGGTTGTTGACCACATCTTTGGCCAGCTCCGAAATCAAAAATTCTGAGTTTACACCTTCTTCAACGGCCTTCTTATCAGTCAGCTGCTTGAGCATTTTTTCCATTCTTGCCTTAGTATGCTCCAAGGTTTCGAAGGTGTCTTCGATAAATTCAGGGTTATGTTTATGCTGTTGAGCATTGGCAAGAATAAGGTCGACTTGAGCTAGTACATTTTTTAAGTCATGTAAAACGAACGCAGACATTCGATTGAATGCCGCAAATTGGGCGTTTTCTGCTACCACTTGAGCGGCCTCGTGGTGCTGCATGTACGTGCCTACTTGCTCAGATACGGCGGTTAGATAGTCTTTCACTTCCCAATTTAAAGTGATTTTTTCATTGTCTCCTGACGCGAGAACAGCAAATCCCCACAGTTTTCCCTCTTTTAAGAAAGGCACGAAGAGTTGGTAGCCCCATGCTTTTAGTGCATCTCTATCTAGCTTTAACCCCTCGTAATCGAATGGTTTGACGAGGTAGGCGTCCGTATCAATGATCCAGCCATTTTTGTCGCTGTAACTTGCGAGCGTTTCCAACGTTGTACAGGTAGCGTTGTTTTCTTTCGAATCAGTTGACGCTTCATTGTTATCTGTTGCCGCAGTGTTTGTAATAGGTGATGCCTTAGCCACGCATTCATAGCCATTCTGCGTTACTTTAAACAGCAGACCTGACTCATATTGAATGGCGTTAAGCATTCCTGTTAGGCCAGCGTTGTAAACATCTGATGAGGTATCCCCTGCACGTGTTAACCACTGCGTTAATTTCACCCATTCAACGCGGTAGTCGAACTGATTCGCAAAGAAATGTTTAGTGATAAATACTTTTATCTTAGTGCGAAAGCCGTTGGACAAGAATACAGTAGCGAGCAATGCGAATGACATCACAACCAATATGATTTGAACCGTCGCTCCCCAGTTGCCTCCCATATAATTTATGGCGTAGCCGACAACAGCCATCACAAAAAGATAACCGCCCGCCACTAAGAGTAGAGAGCTGTGCAATACCACGTCCCGCGAGATAAAGATATCAATGCCCCAGTGATGAATTCGTCGAATCGATATGACGAGTAAGGGCATTAACAAGAAGTAAATATAGCCTCGTGCCGCTATGTAGCCAATTTCAACCTGGTTTACCATGGTAGCGTTTGCATAGGTAACGAACTCAAACAGGTTGGTTGCTCCCAGATAAATAATAATGGGTTTAAACGCCCACTGCTCACGCCCCGCCTGTCGATACACAACTTCCAGAAGAACAAGCACTTCTAATGACAGCACGATCAGTACAAGAAAGCTCCACGCGGGATTTACTACCAATAGATAAGGGGCGAGCAATGCTGCTAGTGCGGGGGCAATAATAATTAACGTTACAGGTCGTTTTAGAACGTCGAAGATGTTGCTAAAGCTGGTCTGTATACAGCCAGCCAAAAAGAGTAGCCATGCGAGCTGCTTAAGCACGTCAGCGCTGAGTAACCAGCTTAGCGAGATAGGTCCAAATAGCGAAGTGATTAAGGTTGTAGACCATAAAAAGGTGGCTGCGGTCGCCAATACCAATAAATGCTTGGCTACGCCGGGTTTGCGTACCGTTAACAACAGCAATAAAAGGGCTAAGTGCGCCAGACTATTTAACCCATAGCCTACATCTGAAATCATCCTTTTATCTCACCTTTATTATCATTATTTAGGAGATGAAATACAGGGAGGCGCATTGATGCAACGTCCCTGAAACCTTCGATATACAGCACATAACGTTTTCAGCTAGGTACGGTGCGCAGGCATCGCCCGCGCTATGATAAAAACTATCGTTTACGGATCACTAGTGAGCCAATTGAATACCCTGCACCGAAAGAGCAAAGTACTCCCACGTCACCGGCAACCAGGTCTTCATGGTTTAAACCAAAAGCAATCACAGAACCCGCAGAAGCCGTGTTGGCATACTCGTCCAACACAATTGGCGCTTCGGTACGGTCAGCATCGCGACCTAACAGGCGTTTGCAAATCAAGGTGTTCATATTGATATTAGCTTGGTGAAGCCACCAACGCTTGACGCCTTCTGGCGTAATGTCGTGACTCGCTAAATGCGCTTCAATATGCGCTGCTGCCAATGGACACACTTCCTTGAAAACTTTGCGACCCGCTTGATGGAACAGCTTATCAGGTCCATACGGATCAACGTCTTCGGCACGTGTCATGTAGCCAAAATTAGAACGAATATTGTTTGAGAATTTCGTCAATGCCTTGGTGCTTAGCACGTCGTATACGTGCTCACTTTTGGCGGTTTCAGCAAGCTCAAGCACCGTCGCCGTAGCCACATCGCCAAAAATAAAGTGACTGTCGCGATCAGCGTAGTTAATTTGCGGTGAGACCAACTCAGGGTTAATAACCAACACGCGAGTCGCATTTTTCGCGCTCAGCATTTCATAGGCGCGATGCATACCGAACGTTGCTGCAGAACAAGCAACTAGCATATCGAAACCAAACCCTTCAATATTAAGAGCTTCTTGTACTTCAATTGCAATCGCAGGATAAGCACGCTGGGTGTATGCACACGACACAATCACAGCATCAATTTCATCGGCCGTAACATTGGCGGATGCCAGAGCTAACTTGGCCGCTTCGACGGCAATTTCGGCTTGGTGAGAAAGTTCGTCATCTGCTCGAGGGGCAATCTTAGGCTTCATTCGAGTGATGTCTAGCGCACCCTCTTTTTGATAGATGTAGCGACTTTTAATTCCTGATGCTTTTTCGATGAACTCTGCACTTGAATAAGGCATTGCTGCTACATCACCTGATTCGATTTGCGCTTTATTTTCTTCGTTAAACGCATCTACGTAAGCATTGTAGCTATCTACGAGCTCTTCGTTAGTTATACTGTCTTTAGGGTGCCATACACCCACACCACTAATCACAACTTGCTGAGACATAGGCATTCTCTATTATTTGATAGCACTATGGCGGTATTGAGCATTGCGTTACTCTGTGTCCTAAACGCATCTATACCAGTGCAATTGAGCCTAATCGTATTTACCTTAAAAAATACGACTGCGTTTTATGGGTTATAGCTTACCTTAATCCTTAAACGGTGTAACCATTGCGAACGCAAGGAAAGCTCTATTCCTCCGTTTAATACCAGTCCGCATAGATAATTACCCACTCAGCGAGACTTAAAATGTTCGTAATCGTGGCGTGTTTTCGCAGGTATAGTGGCTCTACATCAAGGTGACACAACAAAGAGTAAGGACATTTAAAACTCGCCCTTCGGGAAGGTCTGGCAAGCTTCCAATAAAAAACCCCGCTTCAAAGCGGGGTTTCATGTAATCAACGCGGGAGCTTACAGCTGGTTGATTTGCCACACCGTTACTGTGCCGCTAACTTCGTTGCCTACAACAAGAAGAGGCACACCGCTTGGGCTGTCTTCAGCGCTAACAAAAACCAGGCTTTCTGGCGCTAGGTCACCAATGACATCGTCGCTTGTCAAACCTTCGGTTAGGTCACGGTTAATTACATATTCTGCAAATTGAACGTCATAAGGGTTAGTAACGTCGTATACGAAAATACCGCCCATGCGCTCTGTGCCGATAAACGCGTAAGTGCGATCGCCAACTTGACCCACGGTTAACGCTTCTGGCTCTGGACCTTTATTCTCTGAGCGCGAGTCGCTTGCATTTTCATCGTCACCATTGTTGAACTGCGCCCCATGAACCGACGCTGTAATACGTTCAAAATCATCACCCGAGTCATAAACCACTAAACCATTTTGATCCCAGATAGTGAATGAACGTGCACCGTAAGCGTACGCTGCATCGTACTCTCCGTTTCCGTCAGCATCACCCATAGCTGAAGTTACACGTAAGTCGTCCGCTTCACCTGTCGCCTGTAGCATAGCTAATTCAGAGTTGGCGGCAGCGGTAAGATCTTCTACTTTAACTTCGTCTGTATAAGCTAGACAGCCATCATCTTCGTCAAAATCAACACCACCTGCAGCAGTACATGCCGCCTCATCAGCAGCGTCAAAGAAGTACTCACGGGCATCGCCTTCGTTAGCGGTAAGAATGAAAGTCGCATCCTTCCACGTAAAATTAGCAATGGTATCAGGCTGGTATACACCATAAATACCTGTGTACTGACCAAAACTCACCGCATCATTTTCTTGGATATCAATATTAAGTCCAGCCCAAGACTTAGTTCCTAGGCCGACGACATCTACCGTTAACTCTTCCAAGTCAATAATCGCAAGGCCATTGTTTTCCTGAAGACTAACGTATGCAACGTCGTTAGTAGCGGTGATGTATTCTGGTTCCAGATCTTTCGCTACCGTTGAGGTAATCGCTGTGCCGTTAATCGTGCGTCCTGCTGGGTTAGGAAACATCATTCCCTGCGCCATCAAGTCTGCTTCAGTACCGTTTAGAGCAGTAAAGCCAACGGTCGTCCCCGTTTCTTCTGGCTCACCACTTGCTAGAATATTAATGACGCTAACAGAACCTTCAGGGTCAATGGTATAGTCATCAGAAGGCTCACCCTCGTTCGCTACCAACACTTTGCCACCATCCGGCGTAAAAGTGACCATATCCGGTAGTGCACCAACCTCGACAGAATCCAAAAAGGCTGGAGCAGAACTGTCTAGCCCGTTGTAGAACAACACATAACCGTTATCAGTTTTAACGTCTGCAGGTACAGCAACAGCCATAAGGTCACCGCTAACCGCAATGCTTGTTAAGCTACCTAAAGTCACACCATTTATATCGGCAGGCAGTGCGATAGTGGTAAGCGTTAGCGTAGTGGTGTTTATCGGATCAGCCATAGTAGCCGTGTTTACGCTAGAGGCATCAATAACTGCTATTGTATTCGTCTCGCCGTTTGTCGCGTAAATCGTATTGGTCTCAGCGTGGTACTGAACAATTTCTGCGGCCGTTTGATTGCCTAAGAAAGCACGACCAACGATATCCATTGCAATGCCGATTGACGCATCGGTACCATCACTTCCGTCTGTCCCTGGGTCACCTTGTTCACCCTGAGGTCCTTGAGCTCCTGTTTCGCCCTGCGCACCGTCGTCACCATCAAGGCCACATCCCGTGAGCGCCGCTGATACTAAAAATGCAAGTAACCCGTATTTAAACTTATTACGCACTGCCATTTGATTTCCTTTTTATTTGTATTTTTGTCGTACGTTATGAGGCTCGAGAAACCCAAGGATTTTTCCACCTTGTTCTCGCAAAGCGAAGGAAGAAAACAGGGATCCCTAACCTTAGTACACCAGAAATTTTATGTAACTTCTATGTATAAATTAGAATCAGTTTATGACACAAATATTAAATAGGCAAAAGCGCGTAACTTTTCTATAACAATAGATGGCACACACGCCGCTTTAAATATGGACAGCACGGAGCAGTAGGCTCAAAGTAATCACACTTCGTTCATGCAATTGTAAGCATATATTTCAAATATCCTAACGCGTGTAAGGAAAAACGGTTTAGCTTAACAGCGGAACACGCTTCGCTTTTTCAAAGGTATAGTTTTATTTATAAGCACTATCTGATACTAATATTGCCAAATAGACGTATAAACTGAATGGGATAGTGCTTTAGCGCGCAAAAGTGAGCGAAGCGAGAACATTCAGTGATAAAAAAGGATTAACCATGAAATTGAAATTCACAGCTTCGGCAGTTATTGCCGCAGCGCTTACTTTAACAGCCTGTGCAACATCTCCTACGGGTAGAAATCAAGTGTTGCTCTATTCTGAAACTCAGCTCGCGCAAATGGGTGATCAGGCATTCACGGGCATGAAAGAAGAATTAAAAATTTCGAATAAAGCGGTTCAAAATTCTTACGTAGAATGCGTTGCAAATGCCATCACTGCTCAAGTACCAGCCACGGTATTCAATGGTCAATGGGAAGTCGTTGTATTCGACGATGAACAAGTTAACGCATTTGCGCTACCCGGTGGAAAAATTGGTGTCTATACAGGCTTGCTCAATGTTGCAGAAAACCAGCATCAACTTGCTGCTGTCATTGGCCATGAAGTAGGTCATGTTATTGCAGAGCATGGTAATGAGAGAATGTCGCAGTCAACATTGATAAATATGGGCAGTCAGGCGGTAGGCCAAGTTTTAGCCGCGAATGAAGTGCCTCAGTCGGGTCCCATCATGGCTGCGATCGGATTAGGTGTTCAAGTCGGTGTCCAACTTCCTTTTAGCCGAACTCATGAATCTGAAGCCGATGTCATTGGTCTTCAGCTAATGGCGAAGTCTGGGTTTGACCCAAGACAATCTGTAAACTTGTGGGAAAACATGGACGCAGCAAGCGGCGGCAACCGCCCAATGGAACTTTTGTCGACTCACCCAGCACCTCAAACCAGAATTGATAATTTACAAGCGAACATGCCTAACGCCTATGCAGACTATCAAGCTACTGCTTACCGCCCGAACTGTCGCTAAAAGTAAGTAATACCATTTCGTATAGGTCATTACCCGCTCATCGAGAGTTAAAATGTTCGTAATCGCGGCGTGTTACTTCGCACTTAATCTTAGGATAAAAAAAACGCTGCGAAATGCAGCGTTTTTTGTTTGAAACCAACGAAATTATTCGCTGTCTGCTTTGTGAAGATGTACATCCATTTGTGGGAATGGAATTGAAATACCCTCTTCATCAAAACGCAGTTTAACGTTTTCAGTGAAGTCGAATTTAACACCCCAGAAATCGGCAGAATTCACCCATGGACGAACAATAAAGTTCACGCTGCTGTCGGCCAGTTCAGATACTGCAATTTTAGGCGCTGGCTCTGCAAGAATACGCTCATCAGCCGCCACCATTTCTTCAAGAATTCTTTTCGCTTTAAGAAGGTCAGCGTCGTAACCAATACCAACAACCATGTCTACACGACGCGTGTCTCTTGCTGAATAGTTAGTGATGTTGCCACCGTAGATGTTGCCATTAGGAACAATAATTTCTTTATTGTCTGGTGTGTTCATTGTTGTGGTGAAAATACCAATCTTAACAATAGAACCAGCAGTACCTGCAGCTTCGACAAAATCACCCGCTTTAAATGGTTTGAAAACTAGAAGCATTACGCCAGCTGCGAAGTTCTTAAGCGAGTCTTGCAATGACAAACCAATAGCTAAACCAGCAGCACCTAATATAGCAACTAATGACGTTGTATCTACGCCTAGCTGATCAAGCGAAGCGACAATAACAAACAGCATTAAAATGGCGCTAAGGATAGCTTCCAGGAAGTCCACTAGCATGTTGTCGTATTTAGACTTGGCCATTAGGCGTCTAAATACAGATAAAATGAATCCAACTACGATCCTACCTATTACATAAATCGCGATTGCCATCAGAATGTTAATCCCCCACGGGATGGCGTAATCGTTTATGTACCTTTCAACATCGCTTGCAGAAAAAAGCGAAAGTTTTTCTTCCATAATATAATCCTTGTCATGGTTAGTTGATAATTGCTCAAATAAGGTAGCAGCTATTTTATTTAAGACCAATGTAATATGGCCTCAAACACAGTAAATTTGCTCTAAAGTCTAAGCTACATGGGTGTTTAAAAACGTTAGCATTATACAAAAGTAGTGGAAATTTATCTGTTTTACTTTAGGACTTACTGACCTTTTCTGTATATTTTTGCAGCGTTTTTTTTGCCATCTAGGCAAGGCGGATGTTTGACGGTGTAGTGGCTCTAAATCGACAAGTTTCTATCCCGTTTAGGTGGCACACAGGCGCTAGAATAAAAAAGCAAAAAATGAACGCTTTTTCTTCACTTGTCACACGCTTGTCACTCAACAAGCGCATTCTTCATCACGAAGCTTAAATATGCTTTGTGATTCTTTTCCATTTTTTGGAAGTTACCGAGTTATAAGACATTTTTTTTGATGATTTTTTAGCCATAAAGTTTTAGACTAAAGTTTCATGAAAGTTGACTTTTCACTACGCCTCATCAGTGTGTGTTGAGCAACTTCATGAAGGAGCTTTAGCAAACTATGTCACGTAAAGGATTAACGCATGTTGCTTCTCATAACCCTGTTTTCGGTGGTTTTGTGTTTATTTTTATATTCACTGCGCACCGATAAAGGAAAACATACTAAGTACGCAAGAGCGGACCACCGCCCAGCAGCCCAATCGAAGTCTTCATCCAACGTGTTGAAATCTACTTCGAGCAACTCTTCGCCTTCCGCGGCCTAGAGAGTGAGTCATGTGATTCTTAAATAGGCAGCATGCTGTCGTTTGCGTAAGTTTTTGCATATTTACTTACGCGATGTTGTCGACAGCATTGCAACCTGTATCCACACACGTATTATACGCGTTAAAACTACACATCTGATTTGTTATGCGTATACCAAGAGTTTATTACCCCAATCCAATCCCGTTAGAACAAGAGTTTGAGTTAACTGAAGACGCTGGTCATCACATCGCGACGGTACTGCGCATAAAGCCCAATCGCCCTATTGTGCTTTTTAATGGCGACGGCAATGAATACAGTGCGCAAATCATTAGCGTTCAAAGAAAAAAAGTGACGGTTGAAGCCGACGCTTGTTTATCGCTAGCGAAAGAGTCCCCGCTTCATTTGCACTTAGGTCAAGGTGTATCTAAAGGCGATAGAATGGATACCGTGCTACAAAAAAGCGTGGAACTTGGCGTATCAGAAATAACGCCCGTGATCACTGAACGCTGTACGGTTAAACTCGACGAGTCACGCTGGGAAAAGAAAATTCAGCAATGGCAGAAGATCATTATTGGCGCCTGTGAACAAAGCGGTCGCAACATTATTCCCGCGCTCAACGCCCCGGTTAGTCTTAATCAATGGTTGTCGTCTTCAACCAATACCACAAGATTAGTTCTCGCACCTGGCGCAGAGCAAAGCTTGGCAAGACAACCTTATAATGCTCAAGGCTTTCGTTTGCTTATTGGCCCTGAAGGTGGGTTATCTGAAACAGAAATTCATCAGGCAAACGAAAACGGCTATCAGTCGGTAAGTTTGGGCCCACGTATTTTGCGCACCGAGACAGCAGCGATTACAAGCCTAAGTATTCTTCAAGCTCAGCACGGCGACTTCTAAGTCAGTATTTTAGGCAGCTCTAGAACCAGCATAGTGCTAGCTCAGTAACTTGAAGAATTCAGGTGTGCCCCCATATAAGTTTACAATCAGCTAGGCCATCTGAGCCGGCATTTTATCAACATTCAAGGTGAAAACATTATGCAATATACCGTTGGCGTAATTATGGACCCCATCGCGAGCATTAAGCCACATAAAGATACAAGCTTTGCGATGATGCTTGAAGCTCAGCGCCGCGGTGCAAAGGTTGTATATTTTGAATTAAAAGACCTGTATTTAGACAATGGTAAGCCTATGGGTTTAGGTAAAACCGTATCGGTCAAGGATCAAGCTACAGATTTCTACACCATTGAAGACGAGTCTACGTTGTATTTAGGCGACGTTGATGTGTTACTCATGCGCAAAGATCCTCCTTTTGACAGCGAGTTTTTGTATGCGACTCAGGTGCTGTCGCTTGCGCAGGACGCGGGAGCGCTAGTTGTGAATAACCCTCAAGCGCTTCGCGACTACAACGAGAAGTTGTTTACGTCATACTTCCCAGAACACATTCCCAATACCTTAGTCACGAACAACCAAGCGCTTATCCGTGAGTTTCACGCCAAGCACCAAGACATTATTTGCAAACCCTTAGACGGTATGGGTGGCGCGTCTATCTTTAGAGTGAAGCCTGATGGCAATAACTTAGGCGTTATTATTGAAACCCTAACCAAGTTAGGCACGCGCTACATGATGGTGCAAGAGTACCTTCCAGAGATTAAAGACGGCGACAAGCGCGTACTCATCGTTGATGGCGAAGTCATGCCGTACTGCTTAGCGCGACTGCCTACAAAAGGGGAAACCAGAGGTAACCTAGCCGCTGGCGGTACAGGACGCCCTCAGCCAATCTCAGATTCTGACCGCGCCCTAGCCGAAGCCATCGCGCCAACACTCAAGGAAAATAACATTTTATTTGTAGGACTTGATGTTATTGGCAGCAAAATTACTGAAATAAACATTACTAGCCCAACTTGCGTAAGAGAAATAGAAGCAGCTTACGATGTTAATATAATGGGTGCGCTGTTTGACGCCATTGAAAAGCGCTTAGCCAGTAAATAAAGTAAGGTTGTATTGGTAACACAGTGCAGTTTGTATTGTAGAAAGCAAATATGAGTGGATAGAGCGCCTTTAGCTTCAATAGTGTAAAGGCCCTTACAGAGCAAAAGATAGTAGATAAAAGACAAACTATGACGGAATTAAAAAGCCTACAAAATCATTTTCTGGTCGCGATGCCTAGTTTGGACGATCCGTACTTTTCTCGCTCACTCATTTATATTTGTGAACACAACGCTGAAGGTGCTATGGGTATTGTAGTAAATCAGCCCTCTACCATGAACGTGAAGCAGCTTCTTGAGCAGACTGACAAAGAACTCACTGTGTCTGACGACAAAGCAGAGCAAATCGTGCTGGCTGGCGGTCCTGTAAGCCAAGAGCGAGGATTTGTGCTGCACTCGTCGCAAAGAGAGTGGGCATCTAGCTTAAAGCTTGCACCAGGGGTTATGGTGACCACCTCCAAGGACATTTTGACTGCTATTGCCAATGATGAAGGCCCTGAAGACGTTTTGATTGCTTTGGGGTACGCGGGCTGGACAGCCGGTCAGCTTGAGAAGGAAATGCAGGAAAACGCATGGCTCACCATCGAAGCTGACGAAGAAATTCTGTTTAACACGCCTATGCACAAGAAATGGCAAGCAACAGTAAATAAACTCGGTGTGGATGTATGGCAGCTAGCACCGGGAGCGGGACATGCCTGATATAGGAAATCGTACGGTACTTGCGTTTGATTTTGGTACCAAAAGCATTGGCGTGGCGGTAGGTCAGGAAATTACCGGTACGGCTTCCCCTCTTGCAGCGCTGAAGGCACGAGACGGTATTCCTGACTGGACGTTAATAGAAAAGCTTTACGAAGAATGGCAACCGCATATCGTGGTGGTGGGTTTACCGCTTAATATGGATGGTACTGAGCAGGAGATGACTCAACGCGCCCGCAAATTTGCAAACCGTCTACATGGGCGTTTTAAAGTGGCCGTTGACACCTGTGATGAGCGACTGACTACCACAGACGCTAAAGCCATGCTGTTTGAGTTAGGTGGCTATAAGAAACTGACTAAAGATAAGGTTGATAGTGTGTCGGCCTGTGTAATATTCGCTAGCTGGAGCGAGAGTCAGTACGAATAATTGTTAAGGCCTGTTGACCTTTGTATGCTGCTGGCTCTTGCTGTTATTATTTTTCTGCCCCACACTGCCAGCAGACATCAAAAGCAGCGCCGTTTTGTTCACTGCACTCACCGCAAATCCAGTCTTCACTAGATAATGCCTTATCGTTTGATTTTTGAATGAAGAGCTCAATAACTTTCGACGCTCTTGCATACCAGCTATCGTCAACAAGCCACACTTCCTGCTGAGAATCTTGCCAAGGCAGCTCTCCGATTGCGCCACTGGCAAACTCATTTTTTACCATATAAGGAATAGATAAAGCGTCAAGCTCGCTGCGAACCGCTTGAAGTTCAAAAGCGTCTTGTGAAGTGAAGAGTTTTTTCAATGGCTACCCTCTTGTTAAACACAAAAGCAGCCCGTGGGCTGCTCATCATGCGAGAAAAACGTGTCTCTCTACTGCTTTATTTCAGTAAGCGTTTCAAATGCAGCTCCCCCTAAAGGGATTTCAGCAGAAAGCGAAAGCAATTAGTCATCCATATCAATAGATACATTTGACAGTGTACCTAAGCTAGAACCGTCGCTGGTATCAAGCTTGATCATTAAGCGCAGGTCATTAGGCGAGTCGGCGTGGTGCAGCGCTTGGTCCATATCAATCTTACCCGCTTTGTACAAATCATACAGGGCCATATCAAAGCTCTGCATGCCCTGCTCTTTGCCTTTTTTCATTGCTTCTTTTAACGCGCCTATTTCATTGCGCTGTATTAGGTCGCGCACTAGCGGCGAATTAAGCAGTATTTCTATTGCCGCAACCCTACCCTTGCCGTCTGGCGTTGGTACTAGTTGCTGCGCAACAATGGCGCGGATGTTTAAGCTTAAGTCAAAGCGCAACTTATCGTGCTGATCTTTCGGCGCTAAATGCATAATACGTTCAATAGCTTGGTTCGCATTGTTAGCGTGCAGCGTAGCCACACACAAATGCCCGGTATCAGCAAACGACATGGCATATTCCATGGTTTCCATTGAACGAATTTCACCAATAAGAATGACATCAGGCGCCTGACGTAGCGAACTTTTAAGGGCGTCGTCGAAAGACTGAGTATCTATGCCCACCTCGCGCTGGGTAATAACACAGTTTTTATGCTCATGAACAAACTCAATGGGGTCTTCAATAGTCAGTATATGCCCGTGCGAATTTTCATTTCTATGTCCAATAAGCGCAGCCAGTGACGTGGACTTACCCGTGCCTGTTCCACCTACAAATAGAACCAGACCGCGCTTAGCCATAATAATTTCTTTTAATACTCGCGGCAGACCCAAATCATCAGCTTTCGGAATTTGAGTAACGATGCGGCGAATCACCATGCCCGCTTGGTCACGCTGCCAAAATGCGGAACAGCGGAAACGACCAATGCCCTCTCGTACTATGGCGAAGTTACACTCTTTGGTGGTGTGAAACTCATTCTGCTGTTTTTCGGTCATCGCTTCGTGAACCAGCGCCAGCGATGCCTCTTCCGATGTTGCACTTTCCGTCACTGGCGTAAGTTTGCCGTTAATTTTGGCGCTTACGGGGAATCCCGCCGTTACGAACAAATCCGATGCGTTGGTATCGACCATTTTTTGAAGTAATGAATCTAACATGATGGCCTCTAGAAACTGTTCATCGACTGTTTATCAACTGACTTTGCAGCGGCGTCTTGTTTAGTAATAACACCCATCGCCACTAAGCGCTGAAGACACTGATCCATGGTTTGCATACCATGAGCCTGACCCGTTTGAATAACCGAGTACATTTGCGGCACTTTATCTTCGCGAATAAGGTTACGAATAGCGGGGATCCCCACCATAATTTCATGGGCAGCAACCCGGCCTCCGCCTACTTTCTTAAGCAGTGTCTGTGAAATTACCGCGCGCAATGATTCAGACAACATAGAGCGCACCATGGCTTTTTCTTCTGCCGGGAAAACGTCAATGATGCGGTCAATGGTTTTTGGCGCAGAGTTGGTGTGTAGTGTGCCGAATACTAAGTGGCCGGTTTCAGCAGCTGAAATGGCAAGGCGTATGGTCTCTAGGTCACGTAGCTCACCGACTAGAATAACGTCAGGGTCTTCACGAAGTGCCGAGCGCAGAGCGTTATTAAACGAGTGTGTGTCGCGGTGTACTTCCCGTTGGTTTACCAAGCTAAGCTTGTTGTCATGCACGAATTCGATAGGGTCTTCAATGGTAAGAATGTGCTCGCGCTTATGGGTGTTGATATGGTCGACCATGGCCGCAAGCGTGGTACTTTTACCCGAGCCGGTAGCGCCTGTCACAAGTACAATGCCGGTAGGCTGATTTATAATTTCCTTGAAAATTTCAGGCGCGCCAAGGTCGTCTAAGGTTAATACTTTACTGGGGATAGTACGTAATACTGCCGCGGCGCCTCGGTTTTGCACAAACGCGTTAACACGAAAGCGCGACAAGCCATTAACTTCGAAAGAAAAATCGGTTTCCAGGTTTTCTTCGTATTCTTTGCGCTGCATGTCATTCATAATCTCATAAACGAGACCATGTACTTGCTTGTGATCGAGGGCTGGCACATTCAGTTTACGCATTTCGCCATCTACACGAATTATTGGTGGTAGGCCCGCTGATAAGTGTAAATCTGAGGCGTTATTCTTAACACTGAAAGCCAAAAGTTCGGTAATATCCACAACCACTTCTCCAAAACAAGGTGAATAATGCAAACAATAGCAGAAAGACTAGATTCCGCACGAAAAGGAATAGACCAAGCCGCTACCAGTGCACATCGTCCACCAAATTCCGTTAAATTGCTAGCGGTTAGCAAAACAAAACCCGTATCAGATATCATGGAAGCGTATGAAGCCGGACAACGTATGTTCGGCGAAAATTACGTGCAGGAAGGTGTTGAAAAGGTTCAGGAACTTTCTCACTTAAGCGATATAGAGTGGCACATGATTGGTCCAATCCAATCGAATAAAACCAAAGTGGTAGCCGAACACTTTGATTGGGTTCAGTCTGTAGATAGAGAAAAAATTGCTCGTCGCTTAAACGAACAGCGGCCTGACTCTATGCCGCCGTTAAACGTGTGCATTCAGGTTAATATTGATGACGAAGAGAGTAAGTCAGGGGTAGCCCTAAGTGAATTAGATGCGCTAGTGGAGTTTATTAACTCTCAAAAGCACCTGACCTTGCGTGGACTAATGGCCATTCCCAAAGCTGATCCTAGTGAAGAACAACAGCGCGCCACACTGTCTAAGCTAAAAGAATTATTCGACCACTACCATACATCATTGAGCAATTTTGATACCCTATCCGTAGGAATGAGTAGTGATATGACAGAAGCGATTCAACACGGGTCGACTATGGTGCGAATCGGTACCGCTATTTTCGGTAAGCGAAACTAGCGCGCTAATCTGAATGATAGCGCTTCGCCTCGCTACACAGACTTAAACGCAACCAACAAATAGGATTTACATGCAACAGAAAAAATTAGCATTTATTGGCGCGGGTAACATGAGCCGCAGCATCATCAGTGGGCTTATCAAATCTGGGTACGCAAAAGAAAACATCCTTGCGGCAAACCCTTCCACACCAAAGTTAGACGGCCTGAAGGCCGAGTTTGGTATTCACACCACACAATCTAATGATGAAGCCTGCCAATTCGCTGATGCCATAGTCCTTGCGGTAAAACCACAAATAATGGGCGATATGTGCGGCGAGCTTCAGAAAAACAATGACCTTTCGGGCAAGTTGTTTATGAGCATTGCAGCTGGGCTGCCGGTAGCCAGATTGCAAGAAATGCTAGGTGGTGAATACCCTGTTGTTCGTATTATGCCAAACACCCCGAGCTTGTTAGGCAAAGGCATGTCTGGGATGTATGCCGACGACACGGTTTCTGAGTCAGACAGGCAATACGTTGACGATGTAATGAACAGCGTTGGCGAAACCGTTTGGGTAGATAAAGAAGAGGGTATTAACGGTGTTATCGCCGCAGCGGGCAGCAGCCCAGCTTATTTCTTCTTGTTCTTACAAAATATGCAGGAAGAAGCCATGAACATGGGCTTTGACAAAGCGCAATCTCGCTTAATGGTTCAACAAGCCATGTTAGGCGCAGCCGAAATGGTTTGTAACAACCCAGACCTTGAATTAAGCGAGCTTCGT
Organism: Alteromonas sp. MmMcT2-5; assembly: GCF_022348315.1. NCBI lineage: Bacteria > Pseudomonadati > Pseudomonadota > Gammaproteobacteria > Alteromonadales > Alteromonadaceae > Alteromonas > Alteromonas sp. MmMcT2-5. The sequence goes on from NZ_JAKRFB010000004.1 coordinate 97,053, forward strand.
GCCCAAGTTACGTCTAAGGGCGGCACTACCGCAGAAGCCGTTAACACTTTCATTAATGAAGGTTTAAAAGATATTGTCAGCAAGTCGATGCGCGCCGCCGTAGCACGTGCTGAAGAAATGGCAAAACAGCTATAACGTTTTAGGAAAAACACAACATGAACGCAACGGTATTTTTGGTTGATACCTTATTTAGCCTTTATTTGATGGTGGTTATTCTGCGCCTTTGGTTACAAATGGTTCAGGCAGATTTTTATAATCCACTCAGTCAATTTGTAGTAAAAGCAACCCACCCTATCGTGGGGCCGTTGCGCCGTATTATTCCGTCAATCGGCAGGTTCGACACCGCTACCTTTGTGTTGGCGTTAGCGGTATGCGCGCTTAAGCTAATAACTCTAGGGTTAATGTTTGGCGGTAGTCTAAACCCAGTCGGCATTGCGATTTTGTCAGTAATTGGCGTGATAAAAGAAACCCTGTCGTTAATGTTCTGGGTGCTGCTGCTACGCGCTATTTTAAGCTGGGTGTCACAAGGTCAGTCTCCGGTTGACTATGTACTGTATCAGCTAACCGAGCCGTTTTTAGCGCCAATACGCAAAGTCATTCCACCATTAGGCGGTTTAGACTTATCCGTGCTTATTGCCATCATCGCATTACAGTTTCTACAGCTTCTGATCCGTGACATTTTCCCTATGTAAACAATGTCTGCTAAAGACACTATTTGTGAAAATATCGGTCATGCAGTTTGGGACATAGAGCGAAACAAGCTGTAATGGGTAAGAATCGAAAATAAGATGAAGGCAGAGGTAGTTTCTATCATGGGTAGAATAAATCAAATCAAAAAAGCTTACGTAGCACTTCTTGCGATGGCTATGTCATGCTTAAGCTTTTCCGCATTTGCCGAGCAGAAGCAAACGCTTGGTGAATGGGATGTTCACTATATGGTGGTGAGTACGCCATTTCTCACACCTGAAGTGGCGGCTAGCTACGGCATTGTAAGAAGTAAGTTTAATGCGTTGGTTAACATTTCGGTGTTAAACAAAGTTTCCGGTGAAGCGCAACGGGCAGATGTAACAGGTACGGCTAAGAATCTGTTAGGTAACTCACGTAAGCTGACTTTCAAAAAGGTGGAAGAAGGTGATGCTATCTACTACCTTGCCGTGCTGCCATTTCGCGATCAGGAAACCTTTAGGTTTGAGATTGACGTTCAAAAAGGTAGCAGCAAACAAACGCTGAAGTTTCAGCAAAAAATGTACGTTGACGAGTAATTTATAAGGCGAGCACTGCTTTAATAATACCAATATCATAAGTAAGCGCTCACCTGTAACGCACTCATGCTTGTGATGAAAAGCACTGATTAACGAAGCGAGATATCCGTTAGCCCGGTATCTCGCTTTTTTATTATGTTAAAAATAGGGTAACTGCACTTTACCAATTGAATGTGGTGGTAAATAATCAAAGCAACTGGTCGGGCAAGTTAGTGTGGTTGGATTATGTGTAACCATTAGCACTTAAATCACGAAAGACAGATGAGCACTGCGCTGCAGCAAAGAGCAACATGCACTAACTGCCTTCATAGCAAATAAAACAGAGAATAATCATGAATACGCCCTCGTCTCAGACCGTATCTCAGACAGCTACACCGCAGTCTGCCCACAATTCAGAACAACTCTCACCTTACTTCCCTAACTTATTAGCTCCGTTGGATTTGGGTTTTACTCAACTTCGCAACCGTACCCTAATGGGTTCAATGCATTTAGGTTTGGAAGAAGAGAAAGGCGGATTTGACAAACTTGCTGCGTTTTACGCTGAGCGAGCAAAAGGTGGTGCGGGGCTAATCGTAACAGGTGGTATTAGCCCTAATATTTCAGGTTGGGTAGCGCCCTTTGCTGGCAGAATGACCCGCTCTCGCCACGCGAAAAAGCACCGTGTTATTACCGACGCTGTGCATAAGGAAGACGGCAAAATTTGCATGCAAATTTTGCATTCAGGCCGTTACGGTTATCACCCACTTGCTGTTTCGGCTTCACCTATGAAGTCGCCTATTACCCCTTTTAAGCCTCGCGAACTGTCCTCACGTGGCGTAAGAAGCACAATTAAAGACTACGTAAAATGTGCAGCCCTTGCCCAGCAAGCAGGCTATGACGGCGTGGAAATTATGGGTTCTGAAGGCTACCTCATAAATCAGTTTTTCTGTGAGCGCACCAATCATAGAAATGATGAATGGGGTGGCAGCCTAGAAAATCGTGCTCGTCTGGCAATAGAAATAGTAAAAGGTGTACGCGAGAAAGTGGGCACTAACTTCATTATTATTTATCGCCTGTCTATGCTGGACTTAGTCGAAGGCGGCGCTAAGTGGGACGAGGTTGTATATTTAGCCAAAGAAATCGAAAAAGCAGGCGCTACGCTAATTAATACCGGCATTGGATGGCACGAAGCGCGGGTACCTACTATTTCCACATCGGTGCCTCGCGCGGCGTTTACCTGGATAACCGAACGCATGAAAAAAGAGGTGTCTATCCCTCTTATTACCACTAACCGTATCAATACGCCTGAAGTTGCAGAATCGGTACTCGCACAAGGCCATGCTGATATGGTATCGATGGCGCGACCTTTCTTGGCTGACGCACACTTTGTAGCGAAGGCCATGCGCAATGAGTCTAAGCTAATCAACACGTGTATTGCCTGTAACCAGGCTTGCCTAGACCATGCATTCGAACAAAAGCGTGCAAGTTGTTTGGTAAACCCACAAGCGTGCTACGAGACCGAACTTACCTTTACCCCTACTCAAAATAAGAAAAAACTAGCGGTAGTAGGCGCAGGGCCTGCGGGTTTAGCGTTTTCCATGTATGCCGCAGAGCGCGGCCACGAGGTACATCTATTTGATAAAGCCAGTGAAATTGGCGGTCAATTTAATTACGCCAAGCAAGTGCCGGGTAAAGAAGAGTTTTACGAAACCCTACGCTACTTTGACAATCAGTTAGCTCGCGTGGGCGTTACGGTTCACCTTAACACCCAAGTAAACGTAGAGAACCTCTCAAACAAGGGGTTTGATGAAGTGGTGCTAGCCACCGGTATTAATCCTCGTACGCTTACAATTGAAGGGCACGACCACCCTAAAGTGATGAGTTATTTAGACGTATTGCGCGACCACAAGCCAGTAGGCAAGAAAGTGGCTATTGTTGGCGCTGGCGGCATTGGTTTTGATGTAGCGGAATTCCTGGTAGAACACGAAAATCTAGCCAAAGATAAAGAAAAGTGGCTAGCGCACTGGGGTATAGATAAAGATTATTCTGCTCCTGGCGCACTAAAAGAAAAAGCCATAGAGCCTTCTGAGCGGGAAGTGTATCTGCTACAACGTAAAACGTCTAAAGTAGGTAAAGGGCTGGGCAAAACTACGGGCTGGATCCATAGGCAATCGTTGAAACACCACAATGTTCAAATGATAAATGGTGTGAGCTACGAGAAAGTAGACGATGAAGGCCTGCACGTGCTGATTAACGACACCCCCAAAGTATTGCCTGTCGATAACGTCATTGTATGTGCTGGTCAGGAGCCGTTTAAGCCTCTGCAACAACCTCTAGAAGAGGCAGGATTTACCGTGCACATTATCGGCGGTGCTGACGTAGCGGCTGAACTTGATGCTAAACGCGCTATCCGTCAAGGCGCTGAACTGGCAGCGCGAATTTAAAACTGATCGAACATGATAGCGTTGCCGTCCGGGTCTTTAACAATTAGATGCCCGGGGCCGCTATCGCCTTTCACAGGCACGTCTAAAGCGATGCCTTGTTCAACTAGATTTGCCTGAAGTGCCCTAACATCACTTGGGTTGAAGGTCATAATGTTATCTTCAAACATCCCTTCGAATAACCCAATCATGGTGGTGCCATTTTTCATCATTAACCATTTATCTTCCACCGAGCCGCATGAAGGCATGGCTTCAAAGCCCAAGGCCTCATAAAACGTCTTCGACTTGCTGATGTCTTTAACCGTTAAACTTAACGAAAATAGCCCTAACTCCACTTTATTCTCCCTTAAATTTCGTAACCATTGTTCACGTATACCAATCCGCATAGATAATTGCCCACTCAGAAGGCGCTGGCAAGTTTCCTAGCAAAGCGTGGGAATGCAGGAATGGCTGTTCCCTTTCAAATTCCCATATGCGGATTGGTATTATTACTCTAGTGAAGCTTTTGAACAATATCACTGCCATTAGTCGCAAAAAGAAAAAAGCCAGTAATACAGAATATTACTGGCTTTACGTCAAATATCGGCTTTTTACTGTTCTTAACCTAACGCTGATTACGCAGTAAAAAGTTTAAATAAAAATATTATTCCTTAACTTTTTTGACTAGCGATCCAGCGATCAATTTTCTGCTCAAGAATAGCAAGTGGAATGCCGCCCGTGTTTAACACTTGTGCGTGGAACTCACGGATATCGAAATCATCACCTAATGCCTTCTCCGCGCGCGCGCGCAATTCTTGAATTTTAAGCGCGCCCACTTTGTAAGATAGCGCTTGCGACGGGATCGCAATATAACGCTCTACCTCGGCAACAACTTCTGTGCGGGTCATGCCTGAGTTATCAAGCATAAAGTCGATGGCTTGTTCGCGGGTCCAACCTTTCGCGTGAATACCTGTGTCTACCACCAAACGCATGGCGCGCAACTGCTCATCTTGAAGCGTGCCATAACGATTCCATGGATCGTCAAAGAACCCCATTTCATATCCTAGCGTTTCAGAATACAGCGCCCAACCTTCACCGAAGGCTGGTAGGAAGCTAAAGCGCATGAATGAAGGTAGCGCTTCATTTTCTTGCGCCAGACTCACTTGGAAATGGTGACCTGGAGCGCCTTCGTGTAGATACAAGGTAACGTTGCCGGTGGTTAAGCGGCTAGGCAAATCGTAGGCATTAAAGTAGAAAGTACCTGGACGAGAGCCGTCTGGCGTGCCCGGCTGATATGATCCACCCGCACTGAATTGCTCGATAGCAGGGTCGTAGGGTTTGATTTCTAGCTCAGACTTCGGCAACAGTGAAAAATACTGATCAATTTTCTCATCAACTTCACGGCCAATATCGTAATAGCTCTGTGTTAGCGCTTCACGGCTTTCAGGCTTGAACTTAGGATCGGTACGTACATAGTCGAAGAATTCGTTTAATGTCCCTTCAAACTTCACTTCGTCCTTAATTTCAAGCATGTCATTTTTGATACGCTTAACTTCTTTTAAACCAAGGTTATGCAGTTCATCAGGCGTCATTGGTAGTGTCGTTGAACCTTCCACCATCAATTGATAAAGCTTTGCACCACCTTTCATATCGCTAAGGCCAATGCTTTCACGTGCAATAGGCAAATACTCATCGCGAAGGAAGTCGCGCATACGCGTGGTTGCATCGTAAATCTCTTGCGTCGCTTTCTCGTAGTCAGCGGTTAAACGGGCTTTTTCTTCGTCAGAGAAACTTTCTGGGAACATAGTAATTGGCCCCCAAAACTGTGACTCTTTAATTGGGATAGCCAGCTGAGTATCGAACTGCTTGATCACGCGATCGATTGTCAGCTTAGTTTCAAGAACACCGCTTTCCATGCCCTCGCGGAACTTTCCGATAGCGCGGTCAGAAATAGCAATGTAATCCTTATGGCGAGATAAGTTATTTTCGTAATCTTCTACTGTTTTAAATGGCGCTGCGCCCTTTCCGCTCGCAAAAGTCGGGTAGAAGGTGTGGAACCCACTGAAGTGATTAACAGGACGCACTTCCGTTAGCGCTTCAATCTCGTCGGTAGACATTTTTAGCGAGCGCTCTTCGTTGTATTTAAATACGTCGTAGGCGAGTTTATCGGTGTCGCTTAACTTACTGCGGTCAATTTGTTTAAGCTCTGACAAATTCAGCAATGTCGCTGTCTTTCCCGCTAAAGCGTGAGAGTCTGTTAAGAAGTCGCCCATTCTGTCTGCGTAACGCATGTCGCCGCGAAAAATGGCCATGATTGGGTTTAGCTCAATATCACGCTGGTCAGCGGCTGCAAATAACGCAAAAAGTTTTTCGTGCTCAGACGCTTCTTTTGACACTGAAGTACTTTTTGATGAACTCTGCACATTTGCGTTGCCGTGTTCATGTGCCACTGCTGAGCTAAGGCCCAGTGCCATGGTTACTGCACTACTTACAAGTAGTGTTTTGAATGCTTTCATTTTTTGTTCCCTTGTTATTTCTTCGCTGTTTTTGCTTATATTTCGCAAAAAAAGCGCTGTCGTTATGTGTTTTCTTGATTCTATATACCGCGTGACAAGCGCATTTAAACCTAATAATGCGTACCTGACGCCTGATATCAGGCATACCGGCTGTACAATGCAATTCAACGTTTACTTAATTAGCCACATCTTCACACGGTATCTATTCATTTAAGGTTTTTCAGGATGCACTGTTTATTCAGGCAAATGATCCATCTCTTTTCGCCACGCCCTCTCATACGCTTCACGACCTAACACACGTTGTGCGTACGCGGATACATTGTCTGTTTTACCGTCTAGCGTGATATCTAGCTTGCTACCTTTTGCCCACGCCAAAATATGACCTGCTATTATGTCGGCCATGGTAAACATGGTGCCGCATACAAATTCTTTATCGCCCAGCATAGAAGAAAATACGGGCAACACGCGCTTAAACTCCCACACCGCTACATCACGCATTTGTTCAAGTCTTTGCTCTTTGGGTAGTGCAAAGGTGTGCTTTGCCAAATTCCAAATCGGTTGCTCTAACTCATTGGTGAGAAACAACATCATTTCTTCATATTTGGCTCGCTCGAAGCTACCAGGCTCTGGAATGAATTCATGCATGCCGTGACGTTCAGCTAAAAAAGTGACGATAGCCGCCGATTCCGTCAAGGTACCTTCTGGCGTCGAAAGCGCTGGGATTTTAGAGGCAGGACTGATGGCTTTAAATCCTTCTGACAGGTGTTGCCCCTGTTTTAAGTCAACTAAGCTGTACTCAAAAGGTAAACCTAGCTCTTCCAGTGCCCATGCCACGCGAACCGAACGAGTTTTCGGATATCCGTAAAGTGTATACATACCTATGCCCTTGCTTATGTAATGTGAGCTAACTGTAAGTCGAATAGGAAAAAAGTGCTACTGCCATATTGTTACTGAGTTTTAACACTGTAACTTCTGTATGACAGTACCGCCTACTTATGGAGAGACTCCATATCCAAAGACTATATAAAGAGGCTACCTTCAAAAAGAGTGAAAATAATAAGGAAAAGCCAAAAAGATAAGGTAATGGTCGGTAACTTTTTCACGTAACCAATATAATGATTTCCGTAAATGCCAGTAGCTATGCGCTAACACACAACTCGGTTGTCGCTTCAACGCCCTAGTATTCCTAGTCTTTCGTAGTATCCCTGAGTTATGCGCCACAATGGTTCACTTTATGCTCATCTCACTTCAATGCTTTTAACAAATTCGTTAATAATTGAGTGAAGGAGAACACGATGAAGAAACGTTTACTATCTACCTTAGCAGGTTCACTGACATTAATGTTAAGTGCGAGCAGTTTCGCAGGTCATCATGATAGTGATGGAAAAGAAGTGATAATGAATAACCTGGAAACAGGGATGAGCATGGGCTCAGTAGTGGTGAGCATGGGCTCAGTAGTGGTGAGCAGTTATGATGATGACGGTGTAGTATTTACGCCAAATCTGTCAGGGTTAACCCCGGGTATTCATGGTTTTCATGTTCATCAAAATGGTGATTGTTCACCAGCAATGACAGATGGAAAAAAAGTGTTGGGCGGCGCAGCGGGCGGCCATTTCGATCCAGAAGATACCGGTAAACACCGTGCTCCTTGGTCTGAAAAGGGTCACGAGGGTGATCTACCCGTGCTTTATGTTGATGAAAATGGAAACGCAACCCAGCCTATCTTTGCACCAGAGCTTGAGTTAGATGATATTGAAGGCCGCGCTTTAATGATTCACGCAGGTGGCGACAATTACTCTGATTCACCTAAAAAGTTAGGTGGCGGTGGTGACCGCGTAGCATGTGGCGTAATTGGGAAATAAACTAACGCCACCTCATGTTATGCAATCAACATCTGTGTCGTCCTAATATAGGTTGACAGTTATTAGGCCAGCTCTCGAAGCTGGCCTTTTCTATTATGCACTGCGTTAGGCGTTTCCATATCTAATGCTA
>NZ_JAKRFB010000031.1:0-50876 GCF_022348315.1 Alteromonas sp. MmMcT2-5
GTCCATAAAAAAATCCGATATCAGTTACCTGATACCGGATTTTGAAGCCTTAAAAAGATCGGTCAACCGATCATTAAATTCTTAACTGATCGGCATTAGTGCAATGCACGGCTTTTTTTTCATGTTTTTTTCCGTTTATCGGTATACATATTTAACGCATTCTATCTGTTTGTAAGTGGTTACTTACAAACGAGTTCGCAGCCAGCTTTATGCTGAAGCCAGCATTCATTTGCTAGCTCTGCGTTGATCAAAGGATGCGATTTCAGCCAGCCTTCAGGAAAAGTAAGTGTCCACTTACTTTCTTCGCACTGCAAAGTTACTTCTGGTATATGTTTATTCTGACGACGCAGACATAACACCACTGCTATACGTAAAATTCGCAATAAGCCTTTTAGCATTGGACGGTAGTCTTCGTGGTACTTTTCAAATACGTCTGGCTTTATGTTTAATCTATGCTGAGCAACTAAATCGCGGATGGCGGCGCGCTGAAGGCGCGTGAAGCCAGGCAAATCAATGTGACTTAATATGTATTCACCATGCTCATGATGGCGCTTATATTCGATGTGAAGACCTATTTCATGAAGCTGTGCGGCTGCACCTAAAATGGTTTCGGTATCTAAATGACAAATGTTCTGTTGTGCACAAAGTTGATGGCATAAAGTAAGCGCTACGTGACTAACCGAGTTCGCGTGACTGGCATCTACATGATAACGATGTTTTGCCTGATTAAGGGTCTGCTGGCGACGATCATTCTCGGTAACGTTATCTAACATTCCGTAGATAAGTCCTTCTCGAAGCGCACCACCAGAAATATTCATGTGCTTGATATTTAGCGCTTCAAATAAGCTGATGAGGATCGCTAAACCAGACGGGAAAATAGCTTTTCTGTTATCTTCCAATCCGTCGATATCAAGGGTTTTAATGCTGCCGCATTCAATACATTGCTTTTCTAAATGATACAAATAGTCTAAGCGGATAGCATCACTAATGCCCTGTGCTACAAGAATCTCAGTAATGGCTTGCGGCGTGCCAGATGCACCTAAACAATTCTCCCAATCAAAACACAAAAACGCGCTAGACACATCGGCAATAAGCGCGTGTGCGGCTTGCTTGGCATTGTCGAAATTGTCTTCGGTGATAGTGCCGCCGGTGAAATAGCGTTCCATAAACGTTACGCAGCCCATATCCAAACTCTTAAGATGGATAGGCTGCATGTCGTTGCCGATAATGATTTCTGTGCTGGCACCGCCAATATCTATGACTAAGCTATTGCCTTGGTTGGCGGATGTGTAGGCTACGCCAAGATAAATTTGTCGCGCTTCTTCTTCACCGCTAATCACTTCAAGTTTGTGATTGAGAATCTCTTCTGCCTTGCGAATGAATACATGCGCATTGGTTGCCAGTCGCAATGTAGCGGTCGCTACAATTTTAATATTAGAAGGGGGGATATCCTGCAGGCGTTCCGAGAATACTTGCAGGCATTGCCAGCCGCGTTCCATGCTTACGTCATCAAGTGCTAGGTCATCATCTAAACCTGCTGCTAGGCGCACTTTCTGTTTAATTTTCCCTATTATTTGCACACTGCCGTTAACAACGTGAACAATCACCATGTGAAAGCTGTTAGAGCCTAAATCTACGGCGGCGTAATACTCGCCGTAGGTTTGTGCGTCGTGCTGGAGTTCTGCCTGCATAAAACCTCGATTCTTATTGAGTACCTTTACGCCTCACTGTTGCGCTCTGTTGTTTCGGTTTTGAGGCTTTCCACGGCCTCTTCCGTTTCCACGACGTGAAGAATTGCGGTTGTTCGGCGTACGTCTTCTACGTGGTTTTGGAGGCGTTACATCATCAAGTAGAGCGCTGCGGTCGTAATCGGTAACCGGTATTGCCTTTTGAATGTATTGCTCAATAGCAGGTAAGTTTAGTGCGTATTTTTCGCACGCGAAACTAATTGCAACACCACTTTGTCCTGCACGGCCAGTACGACCAATACGGTGTACATAGTCTTCGGCGTCGTCAGGTAAGTCGTAGTTAAATACGTGCGTTACCGCGTCAATGTGAAGACCGCGCGCTGCAACGTCGGTTGCGACTAAAATATCAAGATTGCCTTTGGTGAAATCTTCTAAGATCCCAAGGCGTTTCTTCTGTGGTACATCGCCGCTAAGTAAGCCCACACGATGGCCATCCGCGGTAAGCCAGTCGGTAACTTTCTCACAGCTATTTTTAGTGTTGGCAAAAACAATTGCCTTTTCTGGCCATTCTTCTTCAAGCAGCGTAAGAAGAAGCAGCATCTTGTCGTCATCAGACGGATAAAATAGCTCTTGAGAAACGCGAGTTGCAGTTGTTTGTTCTGGCGCTACCTGTACGTGGGTAGGGTTGTTCATGTGCTCGTAAGCAAGCTCTTGCACGCGGTAGCTAAGTGTAGCTGAAAATAGCATGCTCAAACGTTCACTTGCCGGTGGCATGCGGCGGAATAAAAAGCGGATATCCTTTATAAAGCCTAAATCGAACATGCGGTCGGCTTCATCAAGTACGGCAACCTGAATATTCTTCAGTGTGAACACATTCTGTTTGTAGTAATCCAGTATGCGTCCTGTCGTACCAATTATAATATCTACCCCTTCTTCCAAAGTTTCACGTTGACTTTGGTAACCTTCGCCCCCATAAATCAAACCAAGCGACAATCCAGTATGCTCACTAAGCAGTTTGGCGTCGTTATAAATTTGAACGGCGAGCTCTCTGGTCGGCGCCATGATAATTGCGCGAGGGCCATTTGATTTGCTGTTATCTGCATTTTCTGCTTTGCTTAGCAAATAGTGAAATGTAGCTACCAAAAAGGCAATGGTTTTACCGGTGCCGGTTTGAGCCTGACCTGCAATGTCGTGACCTTCCAATAAAGGAGGCAGTGCAAGTGCTTGAATTGGTGTACAATGTGAAAAATTAGCTGCCGCCAAGGCGTCAACAACCTTGCCGTTAATCGGCAGGTCAGAAAAGTGAGTATCAGTTAAGTGAGTAGGCATAGCTTATAGCTTATCAGTGCTTGCATTAAAAAACAGTTTCTATATAACACTTATGGTCAGGCTGAGACAAATCAGCGACAGACCAATAATGGAGAAAAGAATGAGCGACAAAATTATCCAGTTATCTGACGATAAATTCGAAGCAGATGTTATCAATGCTGAAGGTCCTGTACTGGTTGACTTCTGGGCCGAATGGTGTGGCCCGTGTAAAATGATCGCACCAATCTTGGAAGAAGTTGCGACCGAGTTTGATGGCAAGTTAACAGTTGGCAAGTTGAATGTCGATGAAAATAACGAAACTCCACCTAAATATGGTATTCGTGGTATTCCTACATTGCTACTTTTCAAAAACGGTAACGTTGCCGCAACTAAAGTAGGCGCGCTATCTAAAGCTCAATTAACAGAGTTTCTTAACGAAAACCTTTAATTGATTTCAAATTGAAAACCGGTGCTAACGAAGCACCGGTTTTTATTCACGCCACAGGGACTAACGTTTCATTCTAGAAGAGCAAGCCACAAATTATTTAACATTTCGGCGGTAAAACGCTGGACGTTGATTAAATATAGTGCTAACTTTTCTTCAGCGCTCATCCGAGCAGCGTTCTGCTTACGCCCACATCAGGGTGATATCAAATCTAAACTAGAACAGAGTGACTTTAAGTCCTGTAAGCGAAGTTCAAGCACAAAGACCCACCAGTATGAATTTAACTGAATTAAAGAACAAACCAATAAGCGAGTTGGTTAACCTGGCCGAGGAGATGGGCCTGGAAAACATGGCGCGCGCCAGAAAACAAGACATCATTTTCTCAATCCTAAAGACACACGCAAAAAGCGGTGAAGACATCTTTGGTGATGGGGTACTAGAAATTTTACAGGACGGTTTCGGCTTCTTACGCTCAGCTGACTCTTCGTATCTTGCAGGACCAGACGATATTTATGTATCGCCAAGCCAAATTCGACGCTTTAACTTGCGTACCGGTGATACGATTGCCGGGAAAATTCGTCCACCGAAAGACAGTGAACGATACTTCGCCCTGCTAAAAATCCGCGAAGTTAACTTCGACAAGCCTGAAAATTCACGTAATAAAATCCTTTTTGAAAACCTTACACCACTTCATGCAGCAGATCGCTTGCGCATGGAACGTGGTAATGGCTCAACAGAAGACATTACGGCTCGTGTACTAGATTTGGCGTCGCCAATCGGTAAAGGCCAGCGTGGTCTTATCGTAGCGCCACCTAAGGCCGGTAAAACGCTTCTTCTTCAGAATATTGCTCAGTCAATTGCTGCTAACCACCCAGATTGTGAGTTAATGGTATTACTTATTGATGAGCGTCCGGAAGAAGTAACCGAGATGCATCGTCTTGTTCAAGGTGAAGTCGTTGCTTCAACCTTCGATGAGCCAGCAAGTCGTCACGTACAAGTTGCTGAAATGGTTATCGAGAAAGCCAAGCGTCTTGTTGAACACAAAAAAGACGTGGTTATCCTGCTTGACTCGATTACTCGTCTTGCTCGCGCTTACAACACGGTTATCCCATCATCAGGTAAAGTACTTACCGGTGGTGTTGATGCGAATGCTCTTCACAAGCCTAAGCGCTTCTTTGGTGCCGCCCGTAATGTTGAAGAAGGCGGAAGCTTAACGATTATCGCAACAGCGCTTATCGATACCGGCTCTAAAATGGACGAAGTTATCTACGAAGAGTTTAAAGGTACAGGTAACATGGAATTACACCTTAATCGCAAAATCGCGGAAAAACGTGTGTTCCCGGCTATCGACTTCAACCGCTCTGGTACCCGTCGTGAAGAACTGCTTACAGCGCAAGATGAACTACAGAAAATGTGGATCCTTCGCAAAATCGTTCACGAAATGTCAGAAATTGACGCAATGGACTTCCTTATCAGTAAGTTGTCGATGACCAAGACAAACGATGAGTTCTTTGACGCAATGCGTAGACAAAAGAGTTAATAGAAACTTAGTAATAAGTTGATATTTAAAGAAAAGGCGCCACTCGGCGCCTTTTTTATTCCCTGCATCGATAAAGCACTTTTCTTATACTTCCGTCTAATACCCTCAGTCTTGTGAATGGGGTATTTTCGTCTGCTTATTGATTTTTAACAGCAATCGTTAGTTCAGTGGTGTGTTCTCCCGTGAGATGATTTACTCTGTCTAAAAAACACCAAAGGAAATAATAGTTATGTACCAGAAATTGCTGTCACTTGCATTTGCAGGGTTGGCCTCTGTGTCAGCTGCTAATGCCGCTCAGATCAATGTTGATGAATTAGCGAATAAAGTCGAGCCTGATGTAATTAAATGGCGTCATCACTTTCATGAATTTCCTGAATTATCGAATCGCGAGTTTAAAACCGCTGGATATGTTGCTGACTACCTTGAAAGCCTAGGTTTAGAAGTGCAGACCGGTGTGGCAAAAACGGGTGTGGTAGCTATTTTAGACTCGGGCAAGCCAGGTCCTGTGGTTGCATTACGTGCAGACATGGACGGACTTCCTGTAAAAGAGCAAAACGATTTGGCCTACCGCTCAAAGCAGATGGGCGAATACAACGGAAAAGAAGTGCCGGTTATGCACGCATGTGGTCACGATACTCACATGGCAATGCTCATGGGCGCGGCAAAAATTCTTACCGAAATTAAAGGCGACCTGAAAGGTAAAGTGAAGTTTATCTTTCAGCCAGCAGAAGAGGGCGCACCCGCTGGAGAAAAAGGCGGTGCGGAAGTTATGGTTGCTGAAGGTGTACTTAAGAACCCTGATGTAGACGCTATTTTTGGCCTGCATATCAATGCTAACACCGATGTGGGTAAAGTGCGTTATAACGCGGGTGGCACCATGGCCGCGGTAGACCCATTTAAAATTGTTATTCACGGTAAGCAAGCCCACGGCGCTTATCCTTGGAAGAGTGTTGATCCAGTGGTTACCGCTGCGCAAATGATCATGTCAATTCAGACTATAGTAAGTCGTGAGTTGAAATTGATTGACGATGCAGCGGTGGTGTCTATTGGCTCTATTCACGGCGGTAACCGTTCAAACATCATTCCAAATGAAGTAGAAATGGTTGGCACAATTCGTACACTCAATGAAGCCGCTCGCGATCACATTTACGAGTCGCTTCCGCGCAAAGTAAAGGCTATTGCTGAAAGTATGGGCGCAGAAGCTGAACTTACGCTACCGCTAGATTACTATTACCCCATTACGTACAACGACCCAGAGCTTACAAAAGCCATGCTGCCTACTATGCAGCGTACCGCAGGCGTTGAAAACACGCTGCTTTCTAAGCCGGTCACGGGTGCGGAAGACTTTTCATTTTTCCAAGAGCAAATTCCAGGTTTATATGTTTGGGTAGGCGGTAAGCCATTAGACGTCTCTGAAGAAGATAGCCCTGCTCATCACACACCGGAATTTTATGTTGATGATGAAGGCATGAAATTAGGCGTTAAGCTTCTAACGAACTTTACCCTAGATTACATGGCTCAACACTAAATCTATTCGCCGGAGACATGCGTTGAAAATTGGCAGTATTTCATTTTCTTTTTCATGGTCTCTGGCCCTTCAAGCACTACTTGTATGTGTGTTAGGTGCGGGTCTTAATGCTCTCAACCCACCCTTTGATAGTACAGGGATAGCTACATTTGGTATAGGTGCGGCAGTCTACGCTTCACTTCGGTTTTCTCCTTTTATTTCCATTCCTATTGCACTTGTTGTCAGCCTTCCCTTATGGCTTAACGACGGGAGCATAGTTGGAAAGGAAAGCCTTACTCTACTGCCCATCGTGCTTAGCTTTTTTGGCTATAACAAGTCGCTTAAACAGGTGATAAAAGTAGGCGCAGGCTTTTGGTCTATTGTCTTTCTGCCCATTCTTGTTTTAGAGCATTCTCTTTATGATGGCGATAACGCAAATATGCTGTTTTCGGGTGTGCTGGTCACCTGGGTAAGCGGTGTATTTGGTCTTGTAACCGGACACTTTTCGTATTTGGCAGTCCACGGGCTTAAGCGACAAACATCAAGTAAGTCCGAGCGGGTTACGCTGCATTTTCTTTTTGGGTACTTCTTTTCCGGTTGCTTCTTCGTTGCTTCCATGGCAGTAATTTATTTGTCGGTAAGTCTGTTTCAAAAACAGCAAGAAAGACAAATTCACAGTTACATGTCGCAGCGGGTGAATGTGCTGGAGTTCCAACTTTCGAATTTTATTCAGCAACACCAAAGTGCCATTATTAGTGCAGCGCAAGTGTTGTCTAGCGAGGTATCAAACAGCGATTTCGATAATGCAGCGGTGACAAATTTGCGGGTGTTGGCATCGCACAATCCAGAATTTTTGACCTTCCTCATTGCAGATGACAATGGCGATCTTACCCACGCTTACCCGCCTAGCCTGTTGGATAAGGCAAGACAAAGCGGCTTGTCAAATGTGGCTTACAGGCCGTATTTCTTTGAAGTCATGCAGACAGGTAAACCATTCCTTTCAAATGTATTTCAAGGCCGAGGTTTTGGTAACGATCCAATTGTAGCCTTGTCAGCCCCTATTACAGATGCAGATGGCACTCCAAAAGGTATTGTAGAGGGCTCTTTATCGTTAAAGAGCTTTTCTGCTATTGATAACTTAAGCTTGGGTGGTTTTTTGATGCTCATTGAGGATCAAAAAGGCGAAGTTATCTATGCATCTAAAGGCCTGAAGATGAAGCCACTCACTAAAGCACCTTTTTATATTTGTGAACCTGATTGTGCTGTTGAGGTGGAGAACGGGCCTCAGGGGAAAACATGGTTGAGGTTAGCGAAAGATATGCCTTTTGCTAGCTGGAAAGTTAGCTATTACTTCGACAAACGACTGCTAATGGCATCAATGAGTAATTATTTGCTAAAAGACTTGCTGCTGCTATTGGCATTATCTGCATTTGGAACATTCACCGGGTACGTAGTTGCAAAAATGGTCGGCGCGCCTATTCGTCGCCTTGTTCGCTATATTTCCGAATTCGACCCCACACAAAAAGAAGGTGTTAAAGCACCACAAAGGGCACTGCACATTCAAGAGCTCTCGTCGCTAAGCGATGAGTTCGTGAGTTTAGAAGCCCGATTGCTCGATGCATTTGAAGAGCTAAAGGTTGCAAGAGAAGTAGAGCAAAGCCTGAATGTCGAGCTAGGGGAATTGAATCAGTCTTTGGAAAAGCGCATAGAAGAGAAAACCGAGCACCTTGCGTTAGCGCTTAAAGAAGCGGAAGCCGCGAATGTGGCGAAAACGCAGTTTCTCGCCAACATGAGTCACGAGATTAGAACGCCAATGAATGGCATTATTGGCTCATGTGAATTGATGCTCGAGAACGAGTTGCCGGAAAATGTTTCGGCTAGAGCCAAAACAATTTCACGCTCTGCTAGCAATTTACTTATCATCCTGGACAGTATCTTAGATTGGTCGAAGATTGAATCGGGTAAAATGCTTACCGATATTCAAAGCTGTGCCATTCGCGAGTTACTTGAAGCTTCTTGTGACCTCTACCGTCACGCTGCGCAAGTAAAAGGGTACGATATTGCTTTGTATATTAATCAGGGCGTACCTAACGCACTGAACATTGATGCAGGGAAGGTGAGTCAAATCATCAATAACTTACTTAGTAACGCGATTAAGTTCACCAGTGATGGTGTCGTGACGGTTAACGTCAGCTATGCCCACCAAGGACTTAAAATTTCGGTTACCGATACGGGAATAGGCATTGCTCCCAACAAACTACGCCTTATTTTTGATAAGTTTGAGCAAGCCGATCCGTCCACCACTCGAAATTTTGGTGGCACAGGATTAGGTTTGGCCATTTCTAAAGGTTTGGTTGAGCTTCTTGGTGGTGAGCTTTATGTTGAAAGTGAACTGGGTAAAGGAACAAGCTTTACCTTCCACATTCCTGCCACAGTAAGTGAAGAAAAAGAGCATGCAGAAAATGAGGTGATCCCGTCATTACCTGATGGATTACGGGTTTTATTGGCTGAAGACAACGACATTAATGCTGAAATCGTCATGGACATGCTCAAATCGTCCAACATCAAATGTATTAGAAAGAAAAACGGGCAAGATGCTGTTAAGGCCGAGAAGAGGCACAATTTCGACGTAATTTTAATGGATTGCCAAATGCCGATCATGGATGGTCATACAGCATCGAAACTTATTCGAAGTGAAGGCAGGAATAAGGACGCGGTCAGGATCATCGCCTTAACCGCCAATGCGTTTATCGAAGACAAAAATGCCTGCTTAGAAGCAGGCATGAATGCGCATTTAAGTAAGCCTATTCGCAAGCAGGTTCTATTTGACTGTATTGCCCGTGAACTTGCTCGCGTTTGAGGCTACATCAGTGTTATCGCTCGGCGCTTCGCTAACGAATCGCAGTACAATATACCCTAAGCACGCCGAGACGAGAGAGCCGGTTAAAATGCCCACACGCTCGTCAAAAATTTGATTGATACCTGTCTGTGCAAAGGCCAGTCCCCCAATGAATAAGCTCATTGTAAAGCCAACGCCGCAAAGTAGCGCACAGCCATAGATATGCTTGAAGTTAAGATCCTCTGGTAACTTAGCCAGCTTTAACTTCACCATTAAGTAGCAAAAACCGAATACGCCAATTTGTTTACCCACAACCAAGCCAAGAAAGATCCCAAAGGTAACAGGATGGAAAATACCCTCCGGACTGATGTTACCAAAACTTATGCCGGCGTTAGCGAAGGCGAATAAAGGTAGGATCGCGAAACTCACCGAGCCATTCAAACCGTGCTCTAGTCGCGTTACCGGAGAATAAGATTCGTCTTTCTCATCCCGCATAGGAATAAAGCCAGCAAGTACGACACCTGCCAGTGTGGCGTGAACGCCTGACTTCAACATGGCTACCCACAGAATGATTCCCACAAAAACATAAGGCGGAATATCTACCACATTGCGTTTATTCATTTGCCACAACAGCAATAAACAACCTGCAGCAATATACAGCGCACCCGCGGTAATGTGCTCGGTGTAAAACAGGGCAATAATTACGATAGCACCGATATCGTCAATAATAGCCAGGGTGACTAAGAAAACTTTCAGGCTCGTAGGTACTCGACTACCTAGTAGCGCCAAAATACCTAACGCAAACGCGATGTCAGTAGCGGCGGGAATTGCCCACCCTGCAATGGCTACGGGGTTGTCCCAGTTAATGCCTACATATATCAAGGCGGGTAGTGCCATACCACCTACAGCACCCGCTGCGGGTAAAATAATATCTTTGGGATTGGCCAATTCACCTTCGCAGATTTCCCGCTTCAGTTCCAGACCCACGTGAAAAAAGAACACCGCCATTAACCCGTCGTTAATCCACAGCAATAATGGCTTATCGATAGCCCATGTACCGGCTGATATTTGTACCGGCATACTGATTAAATGATCGTAAAGCGTATCTAGGGGAGAATTAGCAATAATGAGCGCAAGAATCGTTGCACCCATTAACAATATGCCGGGAGCGGCTTCGCGATTTAAGAAGTCAGAGACCACGTCTTGTACTTCTTCTATCACCTCATCAAGTACGTCGGGTTCGTGTTTATCTGTCATCAATAACCTCTAACGCCCGTTCATGGTCAACGTCGCAAAATGTGGAAATAAAAGCGTTCGTTTATCCGTGTAGTCAGGCAACTTTTCTACATAAATTAATTATAGTTAATACGACTGACAGCGAAGAGATAGATCACCCTTATAAGAGAGTAGCCTCAACAACCCTTAAGCGAGTGGCGCTATAATTGACGCCATTTACGGTGGGATTTTGAACGGTTTTACGCTACAATCGCGGCCTTTCCAAGGTTGTCCACTTTACCTACCCCGAGGATCTCTAGATGGCAAAAGTCGCGATTGTAATGGGTTCAACTTCAGACTGGCCTACTATGCAGCAGGCCGCAAAAATGCTGAAGTCGTTTGGTGTTGAATTTGAAGCGAAGGTGGTGTCGGCGCACCGTACACCCAACTTGCTAGTAGAGTTTGCAGAAAGCGCTGCAGATGAAGGTTTTAGCGCAATCATTGCTGGCGCAGGCGGCGCAGCTCACTTACCGGGTATGATTGCTGCACACACGCATTTACCTGTGTTTGGCTGCCCGGTTAAATCAAAGGCGCTCAACGGATTAGACTCACTGCTTTCTATCGTTCAAATGCCGAAAGGTGTTGCGGTAGGTACACTGGCAATAGGTGAGGCTGGTGCAGCAAATGCGGGTCTTCTCGCGGCACAAGTTGTTGCGCTGCAAGACGAAAGCGTACGCAATGCCGTTATCGCTTTTAGAAAATCGCAAACTGATACGGTACTTGCTTCAAGCAATACGTTGGAGCTAGATGAATGAGAGTAGTCGTTTACGGCGCAGGCCAACTTGCTCAAATGATGTACCTGGCGGGAAGCCCGTTAGGTATTGACGTTCAAGCTGTGGACGTAAACAACGATACCGTTGTACATCCAGTTAGCAAAACCCCTCTTGAAATCTCACTTGCTCAAGCACTAGAAGGTGCAGATGCTCTTACCGTAGAATTTGAGCATGTACCTGAAAGGCTTCTTGAAGACGCGGCGAAAACAAACAAGTTGATGCCGAATATCGACAGCATTCTTGTTGGCGCCGATCGCGTACGTGAGAAAAAGCTGCTTGAAAGTATGCAGGTGGCAAATTGTGAGCACCAAATAGTTACCGACCTTGCCCAGTTAGACGATTGCGTAAAGCAGTTGGGTAGCAAACTCATTCTTAAGGCTAGCCGCGATGGCTATGACGGATATGGTCAATGGCGTTTAAGTGATGAGGCTGACTTACCTGAACTAAAAAATGCACTTCAGGGATTAGATTTGCAGACTGTGCCTTTAGTGGTTGAAAGAATGGTGGCTTTCGACAGAGAGTTGTCATTAATCGGTGTACGCAATGCTAATGGCGACGTACGCACCTATCCACTTGCTGAAAATTTGCATCACCAAGGTCAACTTCACGTGTCGGTTGCACCAGCGACTAACGTTGATGATGCACTTCAGGCCCAGGCTCACGATATTTTTGTGAAACTTGCTGAGGGTATGAACTACGTCGGTGTGCTGGCTGTGGAACTATTCCAAGTAGGCGACAAGCTACTTGTAAACGAACTTGCTCCTCGTGTACATAACTCTGGGCACTGGAGCCAGTCGGGCGCTGTAACCAGTCAGTTTGAAAATCACTTACGTGCAGTCTGTGGATTGCCTCTTGGTGACACGTCAGCCATTGGCCCAAGCGCTATGGTCAACATTATTGGTTGCAGCAGCTTCTCGCGCGATTTGCTAAGCATCGATGGTAGTCATCTTCACTGGTACGGAAAATCTGTTCGTGAAAAGCGCAAGATGGGACACATCAATGTTACCACGAATAGTTATGAAAGCTTGGGTGAAAAGCTCATGGCATTGAGCAAATATTTACCACTTGAGTACTTCCCAAAATTAGTTGGTGAAGCAACGCGATTAAAAGGTTGACACCCACGCGTTTATCGCTAGAATACGCATCCGCTGTCTAGGCAGCGGTTTTTAAAGTGTGCCGACTTAGCTCAGTTGGTAGAGCAACTGACTTGTAATCAGTAGGTCGCCAGTTCGATTCCGGCAGTCGGCACCATTTTTCTTTTTTCCTATGCCAATCTTACGTACACTTGCTTACGAGTATTCATTCGGAGCAGACTGTATGTCATTTTTTTCCAAATCACTTAAACCGTTAGTTATCGTAACTGGCTTATTTTCTTTAAGCATGTCTGCGACTATTTACGCGCATGGCAATGACCATGATAACCATCACATGCCAAAAGAGCAGCACAAGCACGCCAGTAAGCAATCAGAAGTAATGGTAATGAATGGTTATGCCAGAGCGACCTTTGCTTTGGCAAAAACCGGTGCAGTGTACTTTACTTTGCATAATCATAGTGACAGCGATAAAACCCTGACGTCTGTTTCAGTATCAAGCGATGTAGCAAGTGAAGCGCAAATCCACACAACGGTGATGGAGGAAGACGTGATGAAAATGCGTGAGCTAACTGACGGCGTTATAATAAAAGCGGGCGAAATGGTCTCTTTTGAATCAGGCGGCCGTCATATCATGTTGATGGGGCTGACCAAAGGATTAGAAGAGGGCAGCGAAGTAGCACTAACCCTCACATTTAGCGATGGGAGTGAACTACCGGTTTTGCTACCTGTTAAAAAAGAAGCGGGCGAAAGCCACCATCACCACCATTAATAGAGTGGCTGAGGCAGAATGTATAAAGTCATCGATTAATGCGATGAATGCAATCAACTAAACCGTTAATCTAAATCAAAATTTCTGTAGTACTATTAACTTATATTATTTAAACCAAGATTTTTCAGCGCCGATGAATGGACTGAAGGTAAATCTAAAAAGGGTTTTAACGTTAAGGAGTGTGACATGAGCAAGATTGATATTGGTATTTCTGAGAGCGATCGTAACGCAGTAGCAGAAGGTCTTAAAAAGCTATTGGCCGACTCTTACACTTTGTACCTTCAAACGCATAATTTTCACTGGAACGTAGAAGGTCCGCAGTTCCGTGAATTGCACCTAATGTTCGAAGAGCATTACACAGAGCTTGCCGAAGCGGTAGACGAAATTGCAGAGCGTATTCGTACTCTAGGTGTAGCTGCACCGGGCACATATAAGTCTTTCGCTGAGCTTAGTTCAATTGAAGAAGTGGAAGGTGTACCTGAAGCGACGGAAATGGTGAGATTGTTAACTCACGGTCATGAGCAAGTTGTGAAAACCTGCCGTGAATCGTTAAAGCTAGCGCAAGACGCAGACGATGAGTCATCTGCAGCGTTAATTGGCGATCGTATGCGCGTTCATGAAAAAACTGCGTGGATGCTTCGTGCAACATTACCGAAGTAAATCGCTACATAAGTGCGGTGACAGTGATTTAACATAGGCTTAATCGGCCAGTCACCTTTATCGCATAAGCAAGTAAAATTATCACAAAGGGTACAGCAGCGCTGTGCCCTTTTTTGTATACTGCCTTCCACTAAGAATAATAGAAGAAGCCTGTGTGAACGCGCACACGGCTTTTTAAAATGAGGCTCCTAGCGATGAAACCATCAACTATTTTAGCTGTACCATTCAAACCTGTGAGCGCGCTAGCGCAGTCACTTACTTGTGTATTGGCGCTTACGATCAGCCAATCCGCTTTAGCTCACGGAGATCATAAACATGGCGAAGCGCATGAAATCACCGACAGCGATATTACCGTAACCACGCTCGCTGAAGGGCTTGTTCATCCTTGGGGAATGGCATTTTTGCCAAATGGCGATCTGCTAGTTACGGAACGTGAAGGTGGCATTCAGCGTTTATCAAAAGACGGTAAGTTGTCAGGACGTCTAGGTAATGTGCCTAAGGTGGTTGCGCAAAACCAAGGTGGTATGTTGGACATCGCTATCGACCCGGATTTTGCCAGCAACAACACTATCTACTTCTGTTACAGCAAAGCGAGTGAGGTTGAGGGCAAGCTGGGCAGCAGTAGCAGTGTTGCAAAGGCTAAGCTTACCGACTCAGGCCTTGAAAATGTTGACGTTATCTTTAGTGCCGACTCAGTTGTCGATAACGGCTTTCACTTTGGCTGTCGTTTAGCGTTCGATGCTAAAAACCACTTGTACATCACCATGGGCGACCGCTACAAGTACATGAAAGAAGCGCAGAACACCGATAACCACTTCGGTAAAATTGTACGCATAAACCGTGACGGCAGCGCAGTAGAAGATAACCCATTCACAGACGGCAAAGCCCCTGAAATATTCAGCTATGGTCACCGCAACGTGCAAGGCGTTACTATTCATCCTGAAACTGGTGCGGTATGGGCGATGGAGCATGGCCCGAAAGGTGGTGATGAAATCAATATCCTTGAACGCGGTGCAAACTACGGTTGGCCTGTGATTACCTATGGCGTTGACTATAGTGGCGACATTATCAGCGACAAAACCCATATGGATGGCATGAAGCAGCCTTGGGTGTATTGGGACCCATCAATTGCGCCAAGCGGCCTAACGTTCTACCAAGGTGAAATGTTCAAAGAATGGAACGGGGATGTACTGGTGGGGTCGTTGAAGTTTACTCACCTTCGTCGCATAAAAGTAGAAGATGGAAAGCCCGCAGAGCAGTTTGAATATGTTCGTGACAATCACGCCCGTATTCGCGACGTTGAAGTTGGCCCAGAAGGTGCCATTTACTTACTGACCGATGCACCGAACGGCAAAGTATTAAAGCTAACCAAATAGCATAGTACCAGTCCGCATAGATAAGTGCTCACTCAGAAGGCGCTGGCAAGCTTCATAGCGAAGCGTGGGAATGCAGGAATGGCTGTTCCCTTTCAAATTCTGGTATAAGACGCAGAATGAGAAAAGGCGCCACTTCATTGTTATTGTAAAATGAAGTAAGCGCCTTTTTTATTTATAAGGACATCGGGTCTCGTATTGACTTATTCGCCGTCGTTATTCTTCTTGTAGCGTTCAAACCACGCCACAATATTTCCTACTTTCTGTATCAAGCGAGAAGGGCGGCTTGCAATGCCGTGTGAAGCCCCTGGAATTCGTACCATTGCAGCATCGACACCTTGTAACTTCAACGCTTGATAATACTGCTCTGTCTCGCTAATTGGCGTACGGTGATCGGCTTCACCGGTTAGCAGCATAGTGGGTGTTACTACGTTGCCCACTAAGCTCAAAGGGCTACGCTGCCATAACTTATCCGCGATATTCCATGGCATATCTGCCATCCAGTAGTTGCTAAAGTACGGGTACGCGTCGGCAGTCAATGAAAAGCTCATCCAGTTAATAACCGGCTTCGCCACAACAGCTGCACTAAAGCGGTCAGTTTTACCAATGGACCATGCGGTAAGGGTTCCGCCGCCTGAGCCGCCAGTAATAAACAGATTCTCTGAATCTATATAGCCTTGCTTAACAACCGCGTCTACCACATCCATTAGGTCGTTATAATCTTCTGATGGGTAGTTATGGTGGATCAAATTACCAAAGTCTTCACCGTAAGAGCTACTGCCCCTTGGGTTGGACCATACAACCACATAACCTTGCGCGGCCATTAGCTGAATTTCCATGGCAAAGTGAGGGCCGTAGGCTGCATGTGGGCCGCCATGAATTTCTAAAATTAGCGGGTATTTTTTGCTGCTATCAAATCCTGGTGGCAAAGCAATCCATGCGTCGATAGGTAGCTCGTCCACACTTGATACTACGGAAAGGTCTTGTACTTCTGCCAGCGTTTTATGACCAAGTGCATCGCTGTTTAAATCGGTAAGTTGTGTATCGTCTTTGCCTTTTTTATAAAGCGCCAGGTCGCCAGGCACAGAGCGGCTTGCCGTGGTGTAAACAATATCGCCTTTATCACTAACTGCGAAGTCGCCCGACGTGTAAGGGCGTCCAAACGCTTGTCCACCTATGCTAACGTCGATAGGTTTCACATCGCCTTTCAGGTTCACTGCAGCAAGTTTCGTTTCGCCGTGATCAAGGTAAGAAAAGATTAATCCTCGGCTGTCTTTGCGCCACTCAAATTTGCCTAAGCTTCTATCTAGTGACGTAGTTAAGCGGCTGATGTCACCACTTTCAAGCTCAAGTACCACAAGGTCGCCATTCTGATAAGAAAGCTTTCTGTCGTTGAGCTGAGTAAATGCAAGGTATTTTCCGTCGGGACTCAAGGTTGGTCTACCTTCAGGCCCTTCGATATCGGTAACTTGTTCAACTGCCGCTGTATTCACATTCACTTTATAGATGTCGCTAAACAAAGGGTGCAGCGCGTAGTCTTCTCGTTGTGGTGTGGCGAAATAAATCCAGTCATTCTCTTTAGAGAAAGAAAGGGTGCCGCCGCTAGGGAATTTTCCAGTTGTTAACTGACGCGGCGTACCGCCTTCAACAGGCAGAACAAATATCTGGTCAAAGCCTTCACGCAAGTAGCCTCTTCCGTCACCTCTATACTGCACCGCATCAATATAGGTGCCTTGGTCAGCCCACTTTGCTCCTTTAGGCTTGCTCGGCATGCCGGTAAACAATGGCTTTTGCTTTTCTTCGGTAAACTGGGTGAAGGCTAAGGTTTTGCTGTCATGAGACCAGGTTAACTGACGAGGTGCTTCGCTGGTGTTGGTCAAGCGCACAGACTGCATGGTATCTAAGTAATAGAGATGGATTTGTGCGCGGCCGTTGACCGATTTTGTATATGCCACCATTTTACCGTTGGGCGATAAGGTAGCCTGTGACAAGTTTTCATCTACACCAATAAACGGGCGATGCTCACCGGATTTAATATTTACTTGCCAAAGTCGGCTTTGTCTTCCGTCAGTCATGACATCCATGCTCTGACGAGAATAAATTACCGTATCCTTATTAAGAAACTGTGGGTTGGCCACAAATTCTAAGTTAAAGGTGTCATCGTATGTCAGCGCATTTAAGCTAGTCGAATCAGAGGCAGATTCCTGCAATGCATTGGCCTGACTTATACCTAAAACCAATAGTGATAATGCAGTCGAGGTAACACATAAGCCTTTTCGTACTGGTCGAAAGGCGAAACGAGACGCAAACATAGTTGTTCCTTTTGTTATTGTTTTTTGCGCTGAGCGCGATAGGTAGAATGTTCGCTGTCGTGTGCTTAGCGTAAATCCTAACGCAAATGTAGCAACCTGCGAACGTTGTCTCTAACCATATCGCTTTCGTTTCTTTTATGTAAAGCGCGTGCGGTGAAGAGGCTTGATTGTCCGTTAAAATTACATATCCAACATTAAGCGCAACGTTTAACAACGCAGGGCGCTAGCAATGGCAGTTGTCATTATTAATAGAGGGCTGGCCGTCCTTTAAGTCATTTGAGCTTTATTCGCCTTTAAGGCTAATTTTGCCCACAAGAATATCTTTAAACATGACCCAGTCGCCCATTAGGCTGTAAAGCGGGTGTTTAAATGTCGCAGGGCGATTTTTCTCAAAGAAGAAATGACCTACCCAAGCGAAACCGTAACCTACTAGCGGAATAAACCACAGTAGCGACCAGCTAGCCATAAATACTGCTAGTGCTATAACGCCGAGAACCAGCCACGAGCCGATAAAATGAAGCGTGCGGCATGTACTATCTCTATGTTCATTTAAATAAAACGGGTAAAACTCTTTGAATGAAGCAAAATGCGTGTCAGCGCTTGTTTGTGTAGACATAAAACCCTCTCGGCCATAAGCATGTATTTTATAGAAGTAGAGTGACTTAGTAGCAGTATTTTACACTACGTTAACATTCTATTCTGAAATAGATTGTCGTGAATACGACAAAAAGAGAATGAGTTTTTGCAAACATGCGTGCTCACTGGCGCAGATCAACAAAGTGGCGAATTAAGAAGCGCTTCCTAGTGCAAGGCGCGGTGACCAAAGATAGCCTACCTTAACCTTGTAATTTCAGGCCGTCTGCCCCATATTCCTCTCAATACAAGAAATTAAAGGCCTGCGTTATGGAAAATCTCGTTGCGAATAGCCAAGCAACCATCGTAGATATTACGGTAGAAAACTTTCAACAAATCATCATTGAAGCGTCGCAAGATAAGCTGGTGCTAATTGATTTTTGGGCAGATTGGTGCGAGCCCTGTAAAGACCTTATGCCTATTTTGGAAAAGCTGGCGGGTGAATACAGCCAGCACTTGATCCTTGCTAAAGTAGACTGCGAAGCCCAGCAAGAAGTCGCTGCACAGTTTGGTATTAGAAGTCTACCAACGGTGATGGTGGTGCAAAATGGTCAGCCTGTTGACGGCTTTGCGGGTGTGCAACCTGAGCAGCAAATTCGCGAAATGCTCGCTAAATATTTGCCTAATCCTGAAGACGATCTACTTGCCACTGCTGGCAAAGCGATTCAGCAAGGTGATTATGCAGAGGCACTGCCCGCAGCTAAAGAAGCCCTAGCGCTTAACCCAGATAACGTAAACGCTAAATATATGCTTATTGATTGCTATATCGAGACCGGATCTATCGATACAGCCAAAGCGTTATTGGAAGAAATTAGGTTGGTTGATCAAGACTCTCGCTATAAGAGCTTAGCGGGAAAAATTGAATTGGCAGAACAAGCCGCCGACACTCCTGAAATTCGTCAGCTTCAAGCAGCGGTAGAAGCGAACCCAGACGACTTGCAGCTTAAAGTTGATTTAGCGGTACAGTTGCAGCAAGCGAACAAAGCACAAGATGCACTAGAGCTTCTTTATAGTGTGTTAAAGAAAGAACTTGGGTTTGGCGACGCCAGAAAGCTAATGATGGATATGGTGAATGCGCTTGCCGACGGCGACCCGTTGAAGTCGGAATACCGCCGAAAAGTTTACAGCTTATTGTACTAACAACGTCAGCATTTTAGCGGCTGTCGTAGGGGACAATGAGTCGAGTCTGACTTTGATAAATTGACTGTACGAGGTTCGTGCTGGTGCTTGCAGGTGAACGAGAACACATGCTGACGAGTGTCACCGTGTGTATTTCTACTTCGATTGCTGTATTTATTTAGGCGAGAGAATAGGGGAGAACCCCTCTTTGTGCAGCCAATTAAGTGCTTCGAAATACTTTTGAAAATAATCGCGCTCGTAGTTAGCTGATTCAGCGTCACGGTGCTTAGATGGGTGGGTTCGTTCTAATTGGGCCCGCCTAACCATTCCGGTATCCAGCACGTAAGCTGAGCGTGTGAGCCCTCGCGAAATGTTCACCTTTATTGCTTCTGCTAAACGGGTTTGGCATTCAGGCGTAGAAAGCACCCAGCGGCGTCCGTCCATTAGGGCAGCCCAAGGCTTATTGTCGAACTTAGCGATAAGTTCATGCATTTCTTCTATAAAAAACTCTGTCGTTTTCAGGTTCCACGCCCCGGTTGCAAACACCTCAAGTACGTTACCTGAGACATCCAATGAATAATTTCCGTATTTAGGAAAACGCATAAAATACCTTTAATGTTTGTCTGCGTGGAACAGACGGAGCTTGCTAACTCGGCTAACAAAAACATCTTGCCTCTATAGGGTATAGCAGAGTTCTAAAAATTTGCTGTAGTTGTGTTTATATAAGAAATATCACTAAGCACGTCGATTTGGGCAAAACAATTTACACTTAATTTGTAAATAAATGTTTTGTTGCAGGCGCAGATTCATGCGAAAAAGGTAGAAATTTGATAGGGTTTACGCAGTTTTTATATTGGGTAATAGAGCATGGCATATCAGCATTTTTATACGGGTTTTCTTAATGCGAACAAAGGTAAACAGCACTATGCATGTCACAGCCACTACTTTTGGCCCGACTGCACGCGTGATGCAATGCTCAACTACTGGGATGACAGCGCTAAGTATGTTGACGAAAAATGGGGATATTTCTTCCAAACTTTGGTGCCAGAGCTACAGCAGCGCATTAGCAACATACTGAACACTGGAGCACCACAGCAAATCGTTTTTGCGCCCAATACCCATGAGTTGCTTTATCGCGTAATGAGCTGCATCGATAGTACTGCGCCTTATAAAGTAGTGTCGACAGACAGCGAGTTTCACAGTTTTCAGCGCCAAGCGAGTAGGATGCAAGAGCAGGGTGCGATAGAACTTATTACCGTCCCTACTAAACCCTACGATACGTTTGCGTCGCGCTTTAAGGCCGCCATTGCCGAACACGATCCCGAGCTGGTTTTCTTTAGTCAGGTGTTTTTTAATTCCGGATACGTGGTGAACGATGTCACAGATATCGTAAATAGCGTAACTAACGACAATACCCTTATTGTGGTTGATGGCTATCACGGGTTTATGGCAAAGCCTACCGATATAGCGAACATTGCCCACCGAGCCTTTTATCTTGCCGGTAGTTACAAATATGCTCAGGCAGGAGAGGGCGCATGTTTTGCGCACGTACCCGTGGGCTGTGAGCTAAGACCCGCATATACAGGCTGGTTTGCAGAGTTTGGCGAGCTAGATAAGCCTCGCAAGGTTGGCGGCAAAGACAGCGTTCAATATAACCTAGATGGAATGCGTTTTGCCGGTGCGACCATGGATTTTACCGCGCTCTACAGATTAAGAGCCGTGCTTCGTATGTTCGACGACAATGGCATTGATGTAGCCACAGTTAACGAATATATAATGGGTATGCAGCGCACATTTCTAGAGAAACTTGCTACCTGCAACCATCCCTTGCTAAACGAAAAACATCTAGCAGTAAGTGATGAAGCAAACCGAGGGCATTTCCTTACCTTTGAATTAGATAGTGCCGATGAAACAAAAGCCCTCGCTTCAGCGCTTAAAGAGCACCATATCCTTACCGATTTTAGAGGAAACCGCTTACGGTTTGGTTTTGGTCTGTACCACACCCCTGAGTACATTGATTTAACCGCACTGAATCAGAAAGCGTAAGTCGTTGCTTTAAACATACGTAAATATTAACGTCACACTTATTTAAGGATAGTTTTATGGAGTGGCTACTACCCGCTTTAGCGTTGGTACTTATTATAGAAGGAATAGGGCCGCTTCTTTTTCCTAATAAATGGCGCAATTATTTACTTCAGATAAGCCAACAGCCCAGCAATCAACTGCGTCAAATTGGCGGAACCCTTGTGATAATAGGCGCACTACTGCTGTTTTATTTCAGTTGAGTTAGCGCCCAGATCTAGGCATTAAGAGACGTGAAACGGTGTGAAAACGGACCTCATCAAACACTCTCACACGCTTTACCATAATACAAAGTACGAAAAGGAGCGCGACTTTACCGTTGACTGAAAAGTGTGCTCTTAAACCTGTATTCAACATTCAGAGGTATATTTTCAGCCCTTTGAATACCTCATTAGCTTTTAAGCATCCAATGCCCGCGAATAATAGCAAAACGTTATATAAATGGGCGTAGTGCAGACTGCGATAGACCGTCTGTTCAGCTTTTTTACCAGGTAATGTTTAGAAAGCTTTAAAAATTAGCGTCTTAGAATGTTTGTGCTGAAAATTAGAAGCCAAGCCTTATTTCAAAAAGGCTCGAGCGGCAGTGGGTCATCTTTGTGATTTCAAAAATAAAAATAAAATAGTCGTATTTTTGTTCGAAAAAGAGATGATCCTTGCGCTAGAATTTTGTAGAATCCCCGCCTAATTTTCTTACACATATGATTCATGGCAAAGAACGTTGTGGTACTCGGCACTCAATGGGGTGACGAGGGTAAAGGCAAGGTCGTAGACCTACTCACTGATCGCGCAAAATATGTTGTTCGTTACCAAGGCGGACACAATGCAGGTCACACTCTAGTAATCGACGGTGAAAAAACCGTACTTCACTTAATCCCATCAGGCATCCTACGCGATAATGTTACCTGTATTATTGGTAACGGTGTTGTGCTAAGCCCTGACGCACTAATGAAAGAAATGACTATGCTTGAAGAGCGTGGCGTTCCAGTGCGCGAGCGATTAAAGATTAGTGAAGCTTGTCCGCTTATTCTTCCTTATCACATTGCACTAGACGTAGCGCGCGAAAAAGCCCGCGGCGCAAAAGCAATTGGTACAACGGGTCGTGGTATCGGTCCAGCGTATGAAGATAAAGTAGCCCGTCGTGGATTACGCGTTGGCGACTTGTTTAATGCAGAAGACTTCGCAGCAAAGCTGAAAGAAGTGCTAGACGTGCATAACTTCACGCTTACTCAGTACTATGGCGAAGAAGCAGTAGACTTTGATGGAACCTTAAAAGGTGCAATGGAAGTTGCTGACATTCTTAAAGCAATGGTTGTTGATGTAACTGACGAACTAGACAAAGCACACAATGCTGGCTTGCCTATTATGTTTGAAGGTGCACAAGGTACACTTCTAGACATCGATCACGGTACTTATCCTTATGTTACGTCTTCAAACACTACCGTTGGTGGTGTAGCAACGGGTGCTGGCTTTGGCCCACTTAAGCTAGATTACGTACTGGGTATTGTTAAAGCATACACTACGCGTGTAGGCTCAGGTCCTTTCCCTACTGAACTAGAATGTGAAGTAGGCCAACACTTAGGTGTTAAAGGTCACGAGTTTGGCGCAACCACCGGTCGTAAGCGCCGTACAGGTTGGTTCGATGCAGTTGCAATGAAACGCGCAGTACAAATCAACTCTATTACAGGTTTCTGCTTAACTAAGCTTGACGTACTAGACGGTCTTGAAAGCCTTCAAATTTGTGTAGGCTACAAAGATGCAGACGGTAACGTGAAAGACGTTCCACCTATGGCGGCTGACGGTTACGAAAAAGTGACACCAGTTTATGAAGAAATGCCGGGTTGGACAGACAACACTTTTGGTGTAACTGAGTTTGAAGCGCTTCCACAAGCTGCGAAAAACTACATTAAGCGCCTTGAAGAGCTAACAGGTGTGCCGGTTGATATTGTTTCAACAGGCCCTGACAGAAACGAAACTATCGTTTTACGCAGTCCATACGACGCGTAATAGTTTCACATTAAATATGCTTAAAAGCCCAGTGTTCACTGGGCTTTTTTGTTTGTAATTTTTCGACCTTTTACTTTTATATAATCTTGTTATTGCTTCAACGTTAACTGTTTATACTTCTTAAGTGTAACGTCAGCCACTTGCACCTAAAATACGAGCTCATTAAACATTAATTAACAATTTAGTTGCGTTGTCTTCGAACATCCCTATTAATATAAGATAGTATCAGTTAATTATTGCGCTGCTTTGCCCGACAACAATCCTAAGATGAGCCATAGAATTGTTGCAGTGGGTGTTATGCAATCGGAGCCTTCTTATGCCAAATAGACCTTCTCTTCACGCAGTGGAAACTGGCGTGTGTTTCGTTGACGTTGTTCACAAGCTTAACGACAGTTTCGATACAGGGAAAACCCAGTCCTTGGAGTGGCGTAAAAGCCAGTTAAAGGCATTAGAAACTTTACTGAAAGACAACCAGCACGACATTTTGCAAGCCCTTAAAAATGACCTGGGCAAATGTAAGACCGAAGCCATGGTAGCGGAACAAGGGTTTCTGCTTTCTGATATCAAGCATACGCTTAAGCATTTGGATAAATGGGCAAAGCCACGCAAAGTATCAACGCCTATGGTGGCATGGCCAGGTAAGAGCTTTCGCAAGCCTGAGCCGCTTGGCACTGTGCTTATTATCGGAGCGTGGAATTATCCGCTTCAGTTATTGCTTGCCCCTTATATCGCCGCTATTGCAGCGGGCAACTGTGCGGTATTGAAACCCTCTGAATTGGCTGAAGAAACCTCGTCGCTGGTAGCTAAGCTTATCCCCCAATATATGGATAATTCATGCGTTGCCGTAATAGAAGGCGGTAAAGATGAAGCGACGGCGCTACTTGCCTGCAAATGGGACCATATTTTTTACACCGGTGGTGAAGTGGTGGGCAAAATTGTCATGAGCGCCGCGGCCAAACATTTAACGCCAGTAACCCTTGAGCTTGGCGGTAAAAGTCCCTGTTTTGTTGATAAAAACACAAACCTTGCTGTCACCGCGCGCCGTTTAGTGTGGGGTAAATGGATGAATGCGGGCCAAACTTGTATTGCGCCTGACTATGTCATTGTTGAAAAGGGCTTTGAGCAAAAGCTTATTGATGCGGTTAAAAAAGAGCTGAAAAAGCAATACGGCAAAGCACCTTTATCGTCACGAGATTACGGCAATATCGTTAATCATCGTCACTTAAAGCGTCTTGAAAGTTACCTTGAAAACGTCAATGTGGTGTATGGCGGCGAGCTAGATGAATCTCGTCCAGCAATGGCGCCTACCCTTGTACTGGAGCCATCGCTAGATAGCCCGCTAATGAAAGAAGAGATCTTCGGCCCTATTCTACCTATTATCACTGTCGACAACATGGAGGCGGGCATTAAGTTTGTGAACAGCAGGCCTAAGCCACTCGCACTTTATGCATTTAGTGATAAGGATGATGTGCTTGATAATATTATCAGCAAAACCAGTTCAGGCAGTGTGTGTACTAACGACACTATGCTGTTTATGACTAACCCTGAGTTACCGTTTGGTGGCGTAGGAAATAGCGGCATGGGTAGCTATCATGGCCAAGCAGGTTTTGATACATTCAGCCATATTAAAACGGTAATGAAACGTTCTTTTGCGCTCGACGTGTTCTTCCGTTATGCGCCGTTTTCTAAGTTTAAGCTGTCGTTGCTTAAGAAGTTTTTATAACAGGAGTTTCCATGGTTCAACCTTTTCATCTTGCCATTCCGGTCACTAATTTAACCGACGCAGAAGCGTTTTACGGTGAGTTGTTGGGTTGTGAAAAGGGCCGCAGTGATACCCAGTGGATAGATTGGAACTTCTTTGGCCATCAATTAGTGACCCATTGTGTAGAGGCTATGCCGTCGCCACCTTCACATAACGGGGTAGACGATCATGCTGTGCCGGTGCCACACTTTGGCGTTGTGCTCACCATGGACGATTGGCAAGCACTGGCAAGTAAATTAGAGGCTGCCGATACCGAGTTTGTTATCGCACCTTATATTCGTTTTAAAGGAAAGCCGGGCGAACAAGCCACCATGTTTTTCAAAGACCCTTTCGGCAACGCGTTAGAGTTCAAAGCGTTCGCCGATATTTCTCAGCTTTTCGCTTCATAATAATGGGGGCAGTTGCTCTTTGCCGTACATCAAAGAGCTGCCTGATACTAGGCTAGCGCTTCTTCTTTTTTGGTTTGAAGCGCTTATATAAAAGCGCAACACCTGTAAGGGTGAACAAAAAAGCGCTGCCCGAAAAAGCAATTAACCACGGCGTGTTAAAGTTACTTCTGTCCTTATAATCCATTATGTGCAGCATCCACATAAAATCAAACAGCCGCCATGCGTCGGTACGTACGCGCAGAACACTGCCTGTGTTTGGGTCGATATAAAACCGCGAATTAAGGTCGTCATCGAAGTTTACCTGCCATAATGGCGCAGACAGGTTTTGCACTTCTTGAGGTAACACGCTTAATAGCTGGGTCTCACCAATATCGCCAGTACCTGCGTATTGCCCTTTTGCTGCTTTACGAATAGCGCTTTGTTGCATGGTTTGCAAAGCTTCACCTGTTAATGCGCTGTAGCGATAGGCAATGTTGTCATCCACGACATGATAAACAGGAATAGCATTGAGCGAGCCCGGTTCTGCGAGGCCTACTTCATTTATGCGATGGGTGAGTGATAGCACCGCAGTGCTGCTGTGGTTACGCAAAATATCAGAAGGAGTAACGGAAGCGCTGTGCCATGATGTGGTTACCCTGTTCCTTAAATGGTTACCTCTTACTTCATCTATGGGTAACCAGGCCATAACCAAGCCGTTTAAAAACCATAGGCCTATTTGTACAAATAGTATTAAGCCTAGGTAGTTGTGCGCTTTGCGCATAAATTTCATCATCAGGTTTTTTGGTTTTATTATCAAAAGGCTATAACATCAGAAAACAATAACCGAGTAAACCGAAGAAGAGAGTGGTTTTGAATAAAGCATTAGTGCTGGTAGACGTACAAAATGTGTATTACACCTGCCGTCAGGCGTACAAACGCAACTTTAATTACAACCAGTTTTGGCGTGAACTTACCTACAACTTGGATATAGCCCATGCTTTCGCATACGCCATAGACAGGGGTGACAGCAAGCAGCGTGAATTTCAAAACATTCTTCGTGCTATTGGATTTGAAGTAAAGTTAAAGCCTTTCATTCAACGTGCTGACGGCTCGGCGAAAGGTGACTGGGATGTAGGTATAACAGTAGATGCACTTGAACACGCCGACGATGTTGATGAGATCATTTTGGTGTCGGGCGACGGCGATTTCGATATTCTTGTAAACGCCCTTAAAGCAAAAGGGAAAACCGTAACGGTGTACGGTGTTCCTGCATTAACGGCTGAAAGTATTCAAAAAGTGGCGTCTAAGTACGTGCCTATCGACGCCACGCTGTTGCTGTAGTTATCAGCTTGTACTTTGTTCAAGGCTGAACTAATTACGCTGAGCCCTCAAAGCTACACTAATGGAGCTCAGCTAATGTGGCTGAGCTAACAGCCCTGTGCTAATACGGTTGTACTAAGACGGCTGTGTAAATACGACTGTGTTAATAAGGCTGTACTAATATGGTTGTACTAGGCTCTTACCTCGTCCGCTTTTTTCAGATGCGGCTTCTACACCCTCTTTAGTACGCTTAATTAAATGTACATCACCAAAGCGACGGTTATCTATGGTATAGCCCATTGCTTTAAGCTCATTTACCGTTGCCTCTGTAAACCCGTCGTGCATACGAATGGTGTCTTTGGGCAATAGCTGGTGATGAAACCGTGGTGAGTTCACGGCTTCTTCAGCGCTCATATCGTAAAGCAGGGCATTCAATAGCGACTGAGTTACTGACGAAATAATGGTAGTGCCGCCAGGAGAGCCTGTTACCAGTACCACTTGGTCGTCTTTAGTGACCAGTGTTGGCGTCATAGAAGACAGCATGCGCTTGTAAGGTTCAATAGCATTCGCCTCACCACCCACTGCGCCAAAGAAGTTAGGCACGCCAGGCTTAGCACTAAAATCGTCCATTTCATCATTCAACAAAAAGCCAGCACCAGTCACAACAACACCACTACCAAAAGTAAGGTTGATGGTCGTTGTATTAGCAACAGCGTTACCCCATCTGTCCATAATGGAGAAGTGGGTTGTATCTTCGCTTTCTTTTAAACCAGGCTTAACGCTTGGGGTATCAGAAATACTGGTAGGCTGAATATCTGCTGCGCGTTGAGTAATATAGTTAGCGTCAGTGAGCGCTTTTACCGGAACACTAACAAAATCAGGATCGCCCATGTATTCAGCGCGATCGGCAAACACGCGCTTACCAATTTCTGACATAACGTGAATGTATTCAGTACTGTTTTGCGCTGGCAAATCGTGCGTTGCGTCATAGGCTTCTAGCATGCCGATCCACTGGGCAACGGCAACACCACCAGAGCTTGGAGGAGGTGCGGTCACCAGCTCATAACCTTGCCAGTTTAGGTGAAGAGGTTTGCGCCACACTGCTTTGTAAGCCAGTAAGTCTTCATAGGTAATAAGGCCGCCGTTTTGCTGCATAAAATCAACAATATGCTTTGCTACATCGCCTTTGTAAAAGCCATCCTTTCCCTGTTGCTGAATCGCTTTAAGCGTTTTCGCTAGCTCAGGCTGTTTGAAGGTAGTACCTGCTTTAGCGTGTGCAAAATACTCGCTAAAGTTGTTATTGATAGCTGCTTCTTTGGTACGCTCAATATAGTGATCAATGTTATTGGCCAGCTTCTCGTGAACCACAAAACCTTGCTCGGCCAAATCAACGGCTGGTGCGAGTAGACGCTCCCAATCCAATGTGCCGTATTTTTTATGCGCGGCCCACATACCAGCAACGGTACCAGGAATGCCAGACGCTTTAGCCCCAAACAAAGACTCATGCGGTTTTACGTTACCTTGCTCGTCAAGATACATATCGCGATGCGCATTTTCAGGTGCCATTTCACGGTAATCTAGAAAGTCGGTGTTATCTTTAAACTTTATTGTCATAAAGCCGCCACCGCCTACATTGCCCGCCTCAGGTAGAGTAACAGCCAAGACAAACTGTGCCGTAATAGCAGCATCAATTGCGTTACCACCTTCTTGGAGTACCTGCATTGCAGCATCGGCACTGTAGCTGTCAGGCATGGCAACGGCCTGTTGGCTAAGCCCTACTGTATTGTTGCTAGCACTATCAACAGGGGGATTTGGCGCATGGGAACACGCTGCCACTACTGAAATAAATGCCACTATTACCGAGATAAACCCGATGTTAGCTATCCGCTTTTTCATTACAAACTCCTTGTTACAGACATTGCTAAACCTTTGCGATTAGCAACTGACTTCCAGCAAACTTTAATCAACGGCATTAACCAAGCATGACCAAGCTTGCTACAAAATAGGCAATAAGCGTAAGTGCGCCCGCAAATAGTGCGTAGGGAAACTGAGTTTTAACGTGCGTTAATACGTCAGTACCTGCTGCTAGCGAAGATACGGCAGTAGTGTCGGAAATAGGTGAACAGTGATCACCAAATATGCCGCCCCCCAAAATAGCGCCAATGACCAGTGAAGGGGGTAACCCTAAACTTTGAATCAGCGGCACACCAATAGGAATTAGGATGGCGAATGTGCCCCATGACGTGCCTGTGGTAAACGACATGATCGCTCCGGCAATAAATAGCATGGGAACAATAAGCACTAAAGGAAGATACTCTCCCACTATGCCCGCGACAAACACGCCTGTTCCAAGCACCTTAAGGCTATTGCCTAAGGTTAACGACAGTAACACTATGGTTACTAGAGGAAGTAGTTCACCCATCCCTTTAAAACCAATTTCTACCGCTTCCTTGTGGGTAAAACGCTTGTGGATTAAGAGCAGACCATAGGCAATGGCAGTGGCAAGAGCCGTAGCGTAAAGTACAGATTTGCTCCCGCTGCCTTCAGACAATACGCCATTACCTGTCCAGAACATGAAGCCAACCATGCTTAATACCATTATTATTAGCGGTACCAACATAAAACGTGCCTTGGTGGCAGGTTCCGTAGTTTGGTTAACCTCTACATGCGTTAGTGCTTTTTCTTCCTCAGCCATGGGGCCATGCACTTTGTCAGCGGAAATAGTGTAGGCCACAATAAGTAAGGTGAAGATAGCGTAAAAGTTAAAAAATACGCTGCCCCATAAAATTGAGGCTGACGAAGCTGGTAGCTCGTATGCATCGAGCAGGCTGAGTATAAATGCCCCCCAGCCGTTCAATAAAATCAAAATACAAACGGGCGCGCTGGTGGAGTCGATGATGTAGGCTAAGCGCGCGCGGCTCATGCCGAAACGGTCAAACAGACCTCGGGCGAATATGCCGGCAGTGAGCACACTTAAGTTTGATTCTATGAATACGGCGATGCCAGTGAACATGGTCAAGCCGCCAACTTGTTTGCGACTCTTTGCTACCCCTTTGTTTACTAGAAAGTTGACCGTTGCCGTTACTCCGCCAGAGTCACGTATAAATGCGAGCAACGCGCCCACTAGTACAGAGAAAATAAGCACCCGTGTATTGCCAGGACTCGCGGCGGTATCAACCACGCGCTCTATGGCATTAATGGGCGCCATATAGCTGCTAGCGATATCAGCATTTACCAAAATTAACGCTTCCGCGCACAAAACCGCCAGCGCTAATGCGAGTATGACTTCTTTTTTCCAAAAGA
The DNA here is from genome assembly GCF_022348315.1 of Alteromonas sp. MmMcT2-5. Taxonomy (NCBI): domain Bacteria; kingdom Pseudomonadati; phylum Pseudomonadota; class Gammaproteobacteria; order Alteromonadales; family Alteromonadaceae; genus Alteromonas; species Alteromonas sp. MmMcT2-5. The sequence continues at coordinate 30,175 of NZ_JAKRFB010000031.1, forward strand.
CGACGGCAATAGCCACAAGAGGGGGGATGACTGACATCCAATCCATACTTCTTTCCAAACTTAAATTTATGTGTGCCTAGGACTTGTCGAGCTTTGGTAAGTTACTACGCTCTACTTGCCCTATAGGTATGTCTATTTGCGTAAGAGAATGTGTGATTGCAGTTCAAAGTTGGCGAACATGCTTCTCTCATTTATGCTAGCGTACCGTATTGTGCTTCGTGTTACCAAGGATTAGATAAACATTGTTATTCCAGCAAGTTATTTGTAAAAAACGTGCTTCATTGATGGGCCTTAGCGCTATCTTGTCAGGCATACTCATTTTATTAAGTGCTTCACTGTTTACTGCTAGCGCAACCGCTCAATCTGAAAGTGCTAACGCTTCGAATAATCCTAAGCCCAGCGCTGATGCCGAAACAATTCGCGCTGTAAAAAACATGCTCGGGCAAAAAATCATTTTGGATTTTCGCTATTTCTGTGAAGACAATACGCCGTCTTCGCGCTGCCGTACGCCCATGACCGTAATTCCACCGTCACTTTTAAATGTGCTTAGTACGCACAACATCGGCGGTGTTATTTTGTTTTCAGAGAACATTCAAAATACCGAGCAGTTAATTACGCTCAATTACACCATGCAGCAGCATATGGTAAAAGCAGGTCGTCAGCCGTTATTTATTGCTGTCGATCAAGAAGGGGGCAGAGTAGCAAGGTTGCCTTCAGACATGCTCTCGCCGTTTGCGGGTAACATGGCCATTGGCGCCACTTTTCATCAGCGAGGCAGCGCATTTGCGCAAAGTGTGGCATCTCATATTGGCCAAACGCTTTTACCGCTGGGAATAAACACCAATTTTGCGCCGTCGGTTGATGTAAATAGCGAGCCGAAGAACCCCGTTATTAACGTACGCAGCTTTTCGGAAAATCCAGAGCAGGTAGCCGCACTCGGGCAGACATTTGTCAGTGCTATGCAAAGTACAGGTGTAATGAGCGCTATCAAACATTTTCCAGGCCATGGTGATACCCATGTAGATAGCCACAGTGGCCTGCCGCAAGTAACGCATAGCAAAGCGCAAGCTATGGCGGGTGACATCCTTCCTTTTGCGAATATCATTAATAGTGCAACGCCTCCTGCAATGGTAATGAGTGCACACATTCAGTACCCGTCTTTAGACGATACGACAATTATTGATAAGCATGGTAAGTCACAAATAGTTCCTGCTACTTTGTCGAAGAAGATACTAAGCAATTTGCTTCGCAACCAATTAGGATATCAAGGCCTTATCGTTACTGACGCGTTAGACATGGCAGGTATTACTCAGTTTTTCTCCCATGAAGAAGCATTAGTCAGTGCATTCAGCGCAGGTGCTGATATTGCGCTTATGCCGTTCACCATAAGAAACCAAGACGACATAAAAAAGTTCGCGTTACTTATGGATAATGCAGCAAATCGAATCTCAGAAAGCGCTTTCTTGAAAGCGTCTCATAATCGTATTATTAAGGCAAAACAGCGCTTTGCTTTGCAAAGTTTTATTTCCAAGCCCATGTCATGGTGGCTCAATGAAGCGAAAGAAAATGCTTCAATGAATAATCCTAACAGTTTGAAAAACCGAGGAATTCAAATTGAGAAAGCGCTTTCTAAATCGTCAGTTTCTGTACTCTTCGGGAAGGATGAGTTGCCAATAACTTCAAATCGCTGGTTGGCGCTTATGCCAGACGCAGCAAGATGTTTAGCATTTGAAGCCGCGCTTACACGCGCACGTTCCAACTTCAACAATAAGACTCTGGAGTTTGCGTGTTTGCCGTTAACTGCGTTACCTAAAACCCAATTAGCAATGAATCTACTAAAACAAGCTGACGTGCTGGTGGTTGGTAATATTAGTCCGCTACATGCTAACTATGAATTAGGAGGAGTCGATTTACCTGAGCATGTGAAACGACGCGCAAGCGAGACTGAGGTGATGGCATTTAGCAAAAAAATAATGGTTGCTGCGAAAGCACAGAATAAAACCGTGGTCTTTGCTCCACTGCGCATGCCATATAAAGCGCATGACGTGAAAGAGCTAGCCGATGTTGCTATTGCTACATTTAGTTATGCGGTGAACATTACACAGCAAAGTGATAAAGAAAATCAGCACGTTACGAGCTATAGTCTTAATGCTTTGGTTGATGTAATACTTGGTAGCGCGCTCGCTGAGGGACGTTCACCTGTTTCGTTGAAATAGGTGGCCACGCGAAAGCAGAGACCAAGACCAAAGATATTGCCCATTTAAGTGCGAACTAAGAGCCAAGCCAAAAGCCATTTCAAAAGCGATTTCAAAAGGAAATACCGTGAATACAACAAATACATCAGGTGCTACGCAAACTTCATTAGTCGATACGGTATTAAGTGCGTTGTTCCCTTTTGTTCCGCTTCTTGTCGCTATTGTATTGGTAATAAGTGCGCTCATCGCACTGCACTACCTTCTGCTAGCCAAGCAGAGCCATCTTACTAGTGAGCAGAAGTTACCTCGCCAAGTTGGAATGTTGGTACTTACTATCATTGGCGCTGTTGTAATTGCAATGACGCTCCCTGTAAGTGAGAGTACTAGAAATCAGGTTATTGCACTTATCGGCGTACTTATATCAGGTGTGATTGCCTTTTCTTCTACCACCATGGTAGGGAATTTGATGGCGGGGATCGTACTTCGTGTAAATCGTCCGTTTAAAGTGGGTGACTTTATCAAGGTAGAAGGCTACAGCGGTCGCGTTACCGAAATGGGCTTGCTCGATGTGGAAATTCAGACTGAGAGCAGAGAGCTTATTGCCTTTGCCAATACGCTGATGGTGAATTCGCCCGTTTCTGTGACCAGAGCGTCTGGCGCAATTGTTAGTGTAGATATCAGCTTAGGTTACGATATACATCACAGCATTATTGAAAAGCACTTACTTGTTGCAGCTGAAAATGCCCAGCTGTCAGAGCCATTTGTACAAGTAGTTGGGTTAGGCGACTTTTCAGTAAGTTATCGCATTTCAGGTCTACTAACTGAAGTGAAGAGTTTGCTGAGCGCGCGCTCAAGGCTTCATAAAGCCGTACTCGACGCTTTGCATAATGCCGATATTGAAATTGTTTCTCCTAGCTTTATGAATCAACGCCCCCAGCCCGACGGTTTGAAAATGATAGCTAAATCGCCTGGACACACTAAACAAGAAGAAGCATCTCCTGAAGATGTTATTTTTGACAAAGCTGAAGAGGCCGAGCAAAAAGAAAAAAGTAAAGAAACGCTGATGCAGACGATCGCCGATATTGATGTAAAAATCGCTGAGAGTGACGGCGAAAACAGAGATCAGCTTAAACATCAAAAAGCCACCGCTGAAGCTCAGCTCGCAGCTTTGGTAAAAACAAAAAATGAAGAAGGTTAGTTTTCACTAACTTTTTTAGCTTCAAATAAAGCTGTGTTTATGTGGGTGTGAGTGTTTACTTACATGTTGTATGTTAAGTTTGGCATCGCTATCGCTTCCTCCACATTTACCTTGATAAGAAACCTCAAATCCTCAAGGCTAAAAACGTTTATCTGTACATCAATCCGTGTCTTCGTAAAGCAGGTATGCTTTTCGTTTTTCTCTAAATTTGCTTAACTCTTTCTGCCAACTCTGGCGAATTTCTGCAGGCGTTTTACCGGCTTGAATTTGATATCGTAGCGCATCGGTACCCGCTAATTTGTCGAAGAAATCTGGGCGAGTAAAGAAGGTTTCTTCAGAGGCATTACTGGCGCTGATCATCTTGTTATATTCAGAAAAACGAGAATAGGCATCTATCAATGTAGCGATATCTAAGCCACTAATTGGTGAGCGCTTGTGAGTTGTTTGCTTAGAGTCAGAGCCTTCAAAGATCGTTGGATCAGCATAAGAAAAGACATGTGCACTTAGCAGAGTATTTTCATGTTTAGGGTGGGGCGCTGCGCTATTTGCATTTACCGGTATCTCGGTTTTACCAAATTCAACAAACGGGTGGCCAATAAGTTGGAAGGGAAAGTCAGTGCCGCGACCTATACTCACGTCGGTGCCCTCAAAAAAGCACAGCGTTGGATAAAGGAGTATCGATAAATCGTTTGGCAGATTAGGGCTAGGGGCTACGGGCAATGAATAATGTGCAGTGCGTTGATAATTCTGCACTGGGACAACGGTAAGCTTAGCGTTGTCATAACTGCTCACGTCAATATCTAACCACTGTTCCCCCACAATCATTTGAGCAAGTTCGCCCAAGGTCATACCGTGTAAGACGGGAATAGGATGCATGCCAATGAACGACGAAAATTCAGATTGAAGTACTGGGCCGTCAACATAACGGCCGTTAGGATTTGGCCTATCTAACACGATAACGTCGATATTACGCGCAAATGCCGCCTCCAACACATAGTGCAAGGTGCTTAAATAGGTATAAAAGCGTACGCCTACATCCTGAATATCGAAAACAATCACATCGATGCCATCCAACATGTCGGGGGTAGGCTTTTTGGTTGCGCCGTAAAGGGAGTGAATAGGTATACCGGTTTTAGCATCAATATTGCTATCTACTTTTTCGCCGGCGCCTTTGTCTCCTCTAAATCCGTGCTCCGGCGACATAATACTTACAACATTAACACTGCGTTGAAGAAGGGCATCAAGCAGGTGCTGATTGCGCTGGCTTGTCTTTATCTTATTTTTTTGTGCAGCCAAGCTGTTGCTCGATTCGCGCTCTTCAGGCTCAACCGTGCTAGAAGGCAATGCGCTGTGGCTCGAAACCAACGCGCTTTGGTTTACCACCAAACTAACCCGTTTACCTGCTAGCAAGGGCAGGTATTTCGAATAGCGTTCAGCGCCTACAGTAAACTGCTTAGTGCTTGATACAGGCTGCTTTCCTATTAGTGTAGGATGCTTCGCGTTGCCACCTGTATCGCTTGTATATACATGTGTAGATAAGCTTTGCTGTGCACAGCCGTTAAGCGATAAGCTAATTAGTGCTAGAGAAAGTACTGCAATGAATGCGCTCGACGTTAGGCGTCTAAAAACCTTATTAAATGTGACCGAAGTTAAAACTTTCATAGCATTAGGCTACCGTGCTTATTCGCTTTTATTCACGGCGGAACGTAAATACCCACCGCTAGCATCTAATTGAGCGGCGGCCTGCTCGGCAGATTGCCCCGTTAATACCATTAAAATAGCAACTTTAGCTTTGTTGTTACACGCACTAAGCGCTGCTAAAGCAGCATTTTCACTGCAGTCCGTAGCCTGCATAACAATGCGAAGCGCACGGGCTTTTAGTTTTTCGTTAGTGGCATTCACATCTACCATTAAGTTTTGATAGGTTTTCCCCAGCTTAATCATTGTGCTGGTGCTAATCATATTAAGAATTAGCTTTTGCGCCGTACCCGACTTCATGCGCGTACTGCCAGTAAGTGCCTCAGGGCCAACAACTGGGCATATAGCTACATCAGCATGGGTAAAAATAGCGGCGTTAGGGCTACATGCAATAGCGCCGGTAAAGCAGCCAAGCGAACGGGCATATTCCAGTGCGCCACTTACATAGGGTGTACGACCGCTTGCCGAAATACCAATAACGGTATCGTTGTGGTTTAAGGACAGCGCTACAAGATCAGCACGCCCCGCGTCGACGTCATCTTCTGCACCTTCTACGGCGTGCTGAATGGCTTTTTCACCGCCAGCCATCACGCCAACAACCAGTTCATCAGGCACGCTAAACGTGGGGCGGCACTCTACCGCATCAAGTATGCCCAGCCTGCCGCTGGTCCCCGCGCCTATATAAATAAGCCTGCCACCATTTTTAATGCTAATGGTTGCAGCATCCACCGCTTTTCCAATTTGCGGAATTTGCGAGGTAACTGCGTTTGCCACTTTCGCGTCTTCGTTGTTAATGCGGGCAAGAATGCCTTCCGTGCTTAGCGTGTCTATATCGAGGGTGTCTGGGTTTCTGCCTTCTGACACAATTTTATTCAGTGACTGGGCTAATTCGTTAACGGTGGGCTTATTACCTGCCGCTTGATTGTCAGTACTGACTGTATTTTTAATACTGGCGTTGGCGGATGATTCTGAAGTATAAGAATTGTGCGAAGACATTAAAAACCTTGGGGCAACGAAATTGTGATAATGAGCTAGCGCAAAGCATAACGGTATTTTATGCCATAAGAAACCTTGCGTTAGATGGTACGTTTTTCATTATTAATCCTGCGCAGCTAATCCGTTTCTCGTGGTACACTTTGGCTTTCGATATTCTTTCTCATTAAACATTTAAGGAACGTGTTTTTCTGTGAGCCGACAAACGCAAGCTATCATTCATGCTGATGCCCTTTTACATAATTTTAAAGCCCTTGCTGCTTTAGCGCCCTCAAGTCAGTCTATGGCGGTAGTAAAGGCCGACGCTTATGGTCATGGAGCAGTAAATGTAGCGCGCATTCTTCAGCATGTTTCTTCGCGTTTTGCCGTAGCAATAATTGAAGAAGCCATTGCGCTTCGCGACGCGGGAATTTCTGCGCCTATTGTGGTGTTAGAAGGGGCACATCAGGCAAAAGAGTGCCAAATGGCATTTCAGCATAACTGTATATTAGTTATGCACTGCGAAGAACAGCTTACGTGGTTAGAAAGCTGCCCCGAACAGCAGCGCCCGCATATTTGGCTTAAAGTGGATAGCGGCATGCACCGGTTGGGTTTTGCCCTTTTCGATATCGAAGGGATTGCTGCTAAGTACAATCATTTACTTAGCGAGCAAACGGTTATTGCTACGCACTTTGCGTGCGCTGACGATGTAGATAATAATTTTACCAACACGCAAATCGATGCGTTCAAACAAGTAGCGAGTAAATTGGACTTGCCAACCAGCGTGGCTAATTCTCCCGCCACGGTAAACTGGCCTGCAAGTCGAAATGCTTGGAACCGTTTAGGTGTGGGGGTTTATGGCGGTGCCGTTTCTACCTCACAAAATCTCGACATTGAAATCTACCCTGCCATGACACTTCGCTCCAGTGTATTAGCGGTACGAACCATACCGGCAGGCGAGGGAATTGGTTATGGTCAAACCTGGGTAGCAAGTAAGCCCAGCAAAATTGCAACCGTTGGCATTGGTTATGCCGATGGCTATCCAAGACACTGCAAAAACGGTACGCCGGTAATGATTAGAGGTAAACGCGCCTATTTAGCTGGCCGCGTTTCTATGGACATGATCACAATCGATGTAACTCATATCGACAACGTCGCGGTGGGCGATGAAGTTGAGCTCTGGGGGCAGAATGTACCAATTCAGGAAGTTGCGGCTAATGCTGACACTATCGACTACGAATTAATGACCCGCGTTTCTCAACGGGTGCCGCGCATTGTAAAATACCTTTAACTTTCAAAGCAGTGCCAATTTGGCCAATCTTTATATAAGTTTTAATAAAGCACTATTCATTAAAAGAATGAGACTTTTACCCCCATTTTGAGCCTATACTGTATCGGCTTGGTCGCGGGATTGCGGTGAATGTTTCGCCTCCAACTGTGCTGAGCAACAACTCATAAGTGAGGTTTGTATGCGTACTTCGTTTTCTCGTCCAAGAGTGAACCGTGGAGTAGTAAGTCGACCGTCAAGACCTGTTCAGAAGAAGCAATAGGTTTGTTATAGGCGTCTAGGAATACAAATAAAAGATACAAGAAAGCCCGGTTAGGTTGTGCCTAACCGGGCTTTTTATTTGTTGCCCTAATCATCGCTGCTGTCTCTTTTTGAGGGGAGTAAGAGCGAAAACTTATGACCGAATGACAAAGACTGGCTGAGTAAATTTAGCCGTTTTGTGCGCGAAGCTCGCTGTCTAAGCACTGTTCTAGGCTGTTTTCAGCACGATTTTCCAAGTGATTGGTATCGGCATTGTTTGACTCAGCGTTTGCCTTTTTTGATTCAGATTCGCCTTGTACTGGAAAGTAACGCTCTGGTCTATGGTTAAGCGAAATAACCATGTTCAAACAAAATGCCGCTAAAATTGAAATCAGCACTAAAGGCCAAGCGATGAAAAACAGAGCACTAAGTAATATACAGCTATCTACGGTTAGCTGGAATGTACCGGCTCTAATATTGAAACGCTGTTGTAAATAGAACGCCATAATACCAACGCCACCAAGGCTTGAGCTATGACGAAACATCATCAGCATACCTACACCAATTAAAATACCGCCAAATACCGCCGCGAAAAATGGATTTACGTGGCTAATATCCACAAACGCTGGAATTTGCTCAGTTAGTACAGAAACCGTGGTGACGGATATAAAGGTGTTAATGGTGAAACGCTTGCTAATTTGCGTCCAAGCTAGGGTGTAAAACGGTAAGTTAATCAGAAAGAATAGCAAGCCGAAGTCCATATCTACGGCATAAGTACCTAATAGCGCTAAGCCTGCCGCGCCACCTACCATTAAGTCTTGAGACTGAAATAAATATACGCCAAAAGCAACAAACAAGCCGGCGCTTATCAGGGCGAAAACATCCTCGATGACACTGTGTTTTGTTTTTTGCATAAGAAAAAGTTTGCGTTAAGAAGACACAGCGTAATTATACGTTTACAACACAGTAGGTTACAGCGAGATGAAAAGTTAACTCGCTGCGATAAATGGCGGAAGGTAAGTTTGCCTTTACGACTTTTAGCGCACCGGTGAATAGGGTGTTGCGTCGATGTAAACGTTGCACCAAGCTGGTTCACATAAAACGCAAAAAGTAGAGGAAGCTGCTAGGGATTTTGATTACTCAACAATAGAGAATACAACGGTATCTTGCTTATTAAACTCTACACTGCATTTCATAATGCCTAAGTGTAGAGGGCTATATGCTTCAATTTTGCTGCCATTTGCAACAAACTCTGTATCCCACAACAATAAGTTTGCAGTATCTAGCTGGCGTTCGACACTTTTTTTCGATACGCCAGGCGTAAAATTATCGCAGAGAATTATGACTTCGCGCCTTGCTTCTATCCAATAAAACGTCGTAGTGATCAACAGTGCTATTGCCGCTATTGCAACAACATCAGCAATAATGGAACGCTTCATGGCCTGCACGTGCTACTTCTCCTCTACTTCCTTACACTATTCATTTAAAACCTTGCCGCAAAAAATATCGCAACGACAAGGCGCACTTATATAAAGTGCAATTAGGTGGTTTGGATCAAATCCCACTTATTGCCAAACTTATCTCTAAAGATGGCTACCGTACCATACACTTCTTCCCGAGGGGTTTCTAAAAATGCCACCCCTTTGCTTTGCATGGCATTGAAGTCGCGCCAGAAGTCGTCAGTATTCAAAATTAAAAATACTTTATCGGCGGCTTGGCTGCCAATGAGTGCCCTTTCTGTGTCATTTTTTGCTTGCGCCAACAACAAGCTCGTAGCACTGTGTGGTGGGGTTACCAGAACAAAACGCGAGTTTTCGCCGGTTACTTTGTCTTCGGTTAAGGTAAAGTTTAAAACCGTGGTGAAGTATTCAACGGCACTGTCGTAGTCGTCTACAAAAAAAGTAATGGCCGAGAGGTTTTGCGTCATAAATCAGGATCACTTTGAAAGTTAAGCTAAGTTAGCTGCGCATACTACCTAAAAGCTGACTGAGCTGAAATGCGGGTTGTCAGTTATTGCATCAAGTTGAGCGATTTCATTAAGCGCAATATTTTGCGTGGTTTTGTCGATGGACATTTGAATACACTCTGTGGCCACGTCGTTGCGTTTATCGATAACTGTGGTCAGTGCTGTACCCTTTACCGTATTCCCGTCTTTTAATACTACGCTCACCTCAAGCCCATACATGCAGGCAATTTCGATGTAGTCGTAAAGCTGGCACGCTATGTTCACATATTCCCCTATTCACTGTTCAAGTGGCGACCAATTAGTAGAGTAGACCTGACGTTCACAGCAAAACTTTCCGCATCTACCGCGCATACATAGCGCTTTACTTTCCACAGTAAACGACCAATGTTTAAATGCCGCCGCCTTGCGGGGGGCGATTAATTTCCATGAGTCACTTCACAGAAGTCTGACCTTAACAAATGATCTTTTTTTAAGGTTTGCTCAGTATTGTTAGTACTGAAGGATTTATTTTGGTGCGCGATACACCTAAGCGCTTGAACGCCCCTCATGTTTCTTAGAGGCATTTTTTAGCAAAGGGTTCCCGCCAAAAATTCAATACAGGAACAGTAATGAACAAGCTACTATCCGCATTTTCTTTAGTTTCAATAGCCTCGTGCACCTCAAGCTTCGCAAATGCCGACGAACTTCCCTTTAATTTAAGCGGTCATGTTAGGGTTAACTACGGGCATCAAGACTGGCAAATTCCCGAGTTTAGAGATGGTTTCGAATTTGAATCATTCAAACTTGGCGTGTCGGGTGAGTCAGATCAATTTAGCTATAAAGCCGAATATCGATGGTACGAAAACACCGACTTCGACACAGTAAGGTTCGCCGACCTGACTTATCATTTCGATGAGCAAACCGAGATTACAGCAGGTATAACCCAAACACCGTTTGGTTTGCAGCCCTTTGCCAGTAACAACTTTTGGTTCTCGGTAAATTATTATCTTGGCTTCGAAGATGATTACGATGCTGGGGTGAAAATAAATCATGATTGGGGTAACTGGGATTTTCAAGCCGCCTATTTTATGAACGACGAGTACAACGATGCCGCTGAGTTTGGGCGCTATTCGTTCGACGTGGCGGACGACGGTGAATATCGAAATAAAGAAGACGGCCAATACAATTTACGTGCTAACTACACAGCAAACTTTATTCGCGGAGGCACTACCGATATTGGCGTGTCTTACCAATACGGCAACATCTTAAACCTGGATACCCTGGACGATGGTGATATGAATGCCTATGCCGTGCATATGCGCCATACCCAAGGCGACCTGAAGGTCGAACTGCAGTATATCGACTATGAATACGATTTGGCTGCACCAGAAGGGCAAGCGGACGATCGCATAGCGCTATCCTCTTTCACCTTTCCGTTCTTAGCCGCGGCCGACGGTAAAACCTATTCAGCAAACCTTGTGTACTCTGTGCCTTATAAGTTTACTCACATAGAATCACTTACTTGTTACTCAGAGTACAGCGTGGCAAAAGGTGAAGGAAGTGAAGGGAAAAACTCGTCGCAGTGGATAAACGGCTGTAGCTTTGGCTGGGATAAATTGTTTGTATATGTAGATAGTATCCAAGGCAAAAACATGTGGTTCTCAGGCGGTCCGGGCGTGGGACTCGACTTAGGTGGTAGACAAGAAACTACCCACCGCCTGAACATAAACCTTGGTATTTACTTCTAATCACTAACAGGACTTTGACATGCGATTACTATTAATAGCGACATTTATACTAGCGCTAGTTCCAATGCAAAGTTTTGCCCATGCGTGGATGAAACTGCGAATAGCGACCACAGAGTATGCCCCTTATACGTCAACTGATATGCAGCACGACGGTTATATCAATCACATAATCGCTGATGCGTTTTTAGAAACAGGCGTTGTGGTTGAGTTTGTATCTTTACCCTGGGAAGAAGCGCTTGAAGCAACGCTAAAAGGCGAATACGACGCCATCTCATACGGCAATTTTGTGCGCGCCCGGGAAAGTGAGTTTTTCCACAGTAACCCTATTAGTGCGGAAAGCTTGGTGTTTTATGTTAATGCTGAAAAGGGTCCTGATACTTGGGCTGAATTAAGCGACTTAAAAGACCTAAAGATGGGCGTAACGGAAGGGTATTTATACAACGATGAACTTGCCGCTTACATTAAAAGCAGCAGTAATGTTGTGGAAAGTGCCACAGACAAAGACAATTTACAGGCGCTGATTGACGGTAAAATTGACGTTTTTCCCATTGATGAGTTAACCGGATGGTACTTGCTTCAGCGTGATTTCGATAGTGGCGACCGCAGAGATGTGATGCCCATTAAGCCGTTTATCTCAACTGTAACCACGCATCTGTTAGTGCCTAAAGGCGAAAGTGACAGTCAGCTTATTTTGTCGCTATTTAATAAAGGGTTAGAAGAGTTAACGCTGGACGGAAAACTGACCCGCTTTAAACGCCTTCTAAAAGAAGGCTACTATCAGCACCCGCAGAAAAAAGTGAATTTTGACAGACGCTAGCTGGCGTTTCAGGCCTAAGGGGCTATACAAAAGCCCCGCTGGCTAAACGCCAAAGGCATAAGAAATTAAACTAAAAGGGCAGTGCGATAATAAAAATAATCTATATACTTCAGTGCAACGATACTGATGTAATGGTTATTTCCTAATGCGCAGCCCTTTATTTGTGCGACTTTACGGGCGTGGTCGTTTTCGCTCGCTGTTGAGCACATGCCTTCTGCTAATACTCGTTGTTATTTCCCCGTTAGCCAACGCGTCGAGTGATGAAATAGCCTTTGATGTCTCTGGCTCGTTTAGAGTGCGCTACGAGTCGTTGAATAACCCTATATTTCCTACCTCTTCAGCTGCTCGAGAACAAAGTAATCAGCGTCTTTCAACACGCTTTATCGTGAATTCTACGGTAAGTTATCAAAACCTCGCGGCAACGATCGAAATACGTGACTCGCGAGTGTTTCTGGATGAAAACGATCCAACGCTAACGGCCAATCAGGTTAATACACTAGAGCCTACACAGTTTTTTATCACCTACAAACCTGAACGAGAATCAGGCTTACACGAAGTGTCTGCGATAAAAGTAGGGCGTATGGAGCTCGACTACGGCAGTCGCAGGCTATTGGCCAAAACAGCCTATCGCAATGCCACCAATAGCTATGATGGAATTGTGGTGGAAGCAAGAGTTGCAGATTGGCAAGTACATGGCGTGTACGTGCTGCCGGTATCTCGCTTTCCTACTGACAGTGAAAGTCTGGACGGGAACGAACGCGCGTTCGACAAAAGCTTTAGCGAACGAAAATTCTTTGGTGTGTACGCTGCGTCAAAAGACAACAACGTTAAGCTGCAAAGCTACTGGTTAAAAGAAGACGATAGTGAAGCACTTGCCACCAAAAACCGTGATTTGTACACATTGAGTGTGGACTATACCCAGCCTTTCGATAATGGCCTGATAACAAATATAGAGGTGGTGGGGCAAACGGGAACTTCTTATCAAACCGCATCTGCTAACGATACAGACGAGAAAGACGTTCGTGCATATATGCTGTTTGGTTATGTTGGGAAACAGATTACAGACAACACCTTTCTTAGAGCTGAAGTTGACTATATCAGTGGCGACAACGACATAAGCGATGACACAATCTCTGACTTTGATACCTTATACGGCGTGAGACGTTTTGATTTCGGACCTACTGATGTATATCAGGCTATGCCACGTAGAAACCTAAAAGCGGTGGGGCTTCGAAGCGTGTCTAAGCCAGCAAAAGCGCACAATATTATGCTTGGTTACAAAGCCATGTGGTACCAAAAAGCACCTCAAGACGTGGACAGTTTCATTGGCCATCAAGTGGAAGCTCGCTGGCGTTATCAAGTGCGACCCGAGTTGCGATTAGTGCTAGGTGGAGCCTACCTCAAAAAAGGAGAGGGTTTTGCGCGTGGAGATTACAGCGACAACAGCGCCTTTTTATTCACTGGCGCTTTGTATACCTTTTAAAATCTCCGGCTAAATAGCCCGCGTAAACTGGGTACAGCTGCTTACACTACAAGCCTTGCAGATGAGCGCGTACTCTCTTTTCTGTTTATTATATTACTGATATGGTTAACGGCTATTTTGAAATGCCCTTTTAGAGGTTGCCTTGTCGTATTCAGCTGAAACATCGTTTTTTGCCCGTTGTATTGCATTATTAAAATTGCTCGGCCCGGGTGTGCTTATGGCAACAGCGGCGGTAGGCGGTAGTCACTTAGTAGCATCAACTCAAGCGGGGGCGAAGTTTGGTTGGCAGTTAGCGCTGCTTATATTGGTAGTTAACTTACTCAAATACCCATTCTTTAGAGCAGGCGTTAGCTACACCATCAGTACAAAACAAACCCTTCAGCAAGGGTACTTGGGAATGGGACGACGATATTTGGCCATTGCCTTGGGTTTGAATACCATTGCGTCGGTGGTCAATGCTGCAGCGCTGTTGTTGTTTGCAGCAAGCTTATTGTCGTATTTTATTCCTTTCGATATCGCCATAACGTTGTCCGCTTCAGTGGTTTTGGCACTTATTTTAATCATTCTACTCGCTGGCCATTTTGAAGGATTGGACAATATCGCCAAAGGCATAATGGGCGTGCTTGTGGTGGCGACAGTCGCCGTATTCGTGGTGGCACTAAGCAATTACTCTGCTTCACCAGCACCTGCCGTGGCGCCGCCTTCGCCTTGGACGCTCGCTACATTAGGCTTTTTAGTCGTCACAATGGGGTGGATGCCCGCACCTATTGAAATATCGTCCATTACTTCACTTTGGTTAAAGCGCCAGTGCAAAGGGCAAGCCGTAACGCCAAAGTCGGCCCTTTTCGATTTTAATTTAGGTTATGCAGTGACGGTGCTACTCGCATTGTTGTTTTTGGGCTTAGGTGCATTAATTTTGTATGGCAGCGGTACAGAGCTAAGTACCAGCGGTATCGGCTTTTCCCATCAGTTAATTAGTATGTACTCATCAACCATTGGACAGTGGGCGCATTGGCTTATCGCACTGGTTGCATTTTTGTGCATATTTGGTTCGGCGCTAACCGTTTACGATGGTTATGCGAGGGTGGTTGCTGAAGCAATAGCGCTTCTTTTTAAGAAAGACAAAAACGCACGAAATACGCTGGTAACGCCGGTGTTACTGTTCATGGCAGTGGCGAGTTTTATCATTGTGTTGTTCTTTAAATCTGCGCTATTGGCAATGTTAAGTTTTGCGATGACGCTGGCTTTTGTTACGACTCCAATGTTTGCTTGGCTTAACCATAAGCTTGTGGCACAAACCAAGCTTCATCAAGACGCGGCACCAAACGTAATAGTGAAGCTGCTTAGCTATTTAGGCCTAATCTATCTATTTGGGTTTCTAATGGTGTTTATTTGGTGGAAGTGGCTTAGCTAGCCACTTCCTACCGTAACGAGAGCGCAAAGCACTTTAGGTGCTTCGCAAGTTTCACCTTAGTAAATTAGTTTAATTACGCGCACTTATGCGAGCCCTAGCGCAATACTCATCTATACTGTAGATGACATCGTTTGAGGAGTTCGCAGTTTGGTGCGTGGCAAAAAACTATTTCCTTCAACCCTTTTATTATGGGGTAAGCGTATCATGCTGCTTTCGCTTATGAGTGCGGCAATGTGGGGCTGTTCAAAAGAACCGCAGCAAACTATCCACTGGCACAATGCTTACGATATTGAGCGCGAACTTCATCTTTTGGGGCAGCAAGAAGACCCTCGCGAAATCTACAAAAGGCTTCAAGGTATTAAGCAACAAGCTTCGCTACAGCTTTCTCAAATGCGTGAAGCAGGTAATCAGGACCCGTTATTTAGGGAATGGTTGGAGTCGCTACGCATTAGCTTATCGTTAGCCCCCTTGTACGGCGATACCATTGAAACGTGTAGCGTGTGGCAAGGCGCCATGGAAGACGCTTGGGGAGTGGGAATAGTGCAGTTTAATGAACGAGCCAAACTCGTGTGGCGGGTAATGGTGGCTACCTGCAACGCACGAGTTCGCTCGGTATAGTACTAGGTTTTACTTAGTATAAACGGGGCGAGCCGCTGTTAGCGTTGCCACTTTATCTATCACTTGCTGTACTACTGCATTGTCTTCTGGCGCTGTTAACACATCACAAATCCAATGGGCTAATTGAGCACAGTCTTCTTCACTAAAATTGCGTGAAGTGACCGCAGGTGTGCCAATTCGAATACCACTTGTAACGAATGGCGACTGCGGATCGTTGGGTACTGTGTTCTTATTTACCGTTATATTCACGCTATTTAATATCGCGTCGGCTTCTTTCCCCGTCATTCCTTTACTTACAAGACTTAGCAGGAACATGTGGTTGTCGGTTCCATTAGATACTACGTCAAAGCCACGCTTCATAAACACATCAGCCATAGCTTGTGCATTAATGACTACCTGCTTTTGATAAGCGCGGAACTCTGCTGTCATGGCTTCTTTAAGCGCTACCGCTTTTGCGGCAATAACGTGCATAAGTGGGCCACCCTGAATGCCAGGGAAAATTAATGAATTGAATTTCCTTTCAAGCTCGGGGTTTGACTTACACATAATAAGCCCGCCACGAGGACCACGTAGTGTTTTATGGGTAGTAGTAGTAACCACGTGAGCCGCGTTAATTGGCGAGGGATAAACACCGGCCGCAACAAGGCCTGCAACATGTGCCATATCTACGAGTAAATACGCGCCTACGCTATCAGCGATGTCTCTAAACTTCTGCCAGTCGACCACGCGAGAGTAAGCAGAAAAGCCCGCTACAATCATTTTTGGTTTGTGCTCTTGAGCCAGGGCTTCTACTTGGTCATAGTCAATTTCACCAGTTTCTGTGTTCAAGCCATACTGAATCGCGTTGTATAGTTTTCCCGAGAAGTTAGGCTTTGCACCGTGTGTGAGGTGCCCACCGTGATCAAGGCTCAACCCAAGAATGGTATCGCCCGGGTTTAATAGCGCCATATAAACTGCAGTATTCGCTTGAGAGCCAGAGTGAGGCTGCACATTCACATAGTCCGCTTCAAACAATGCTTTAGCTCTGTCGATAGCAAGCTGTTCTACTTTGTCCACCGCCTCGCAGCCACCGTAATAGCGCTTGCCCGGATAGCCTTCTGCATACTTATTAGTTAGCTGACTGCCTTGCGCCTGCATAACCGCTTTGCTGGTGTAGTTCTCCGATGCAATCAGTTCAATGTGATGTTCTTGGCGTTCGTTTTCTTGCGCAATAAATGCTGCGATATCTGGGTCTTGTTCGTGAAGGTGCTGGTTAAGTGGGTTCATGCTGGCTCCTAAATGTCATTATTTTGTATCTGATACTAGGAGTGTAAAAAGAATAAATAAAATTAATAAAAAATATGGCATTATAACTTTATTAAATGGCCTTGTGAGCAAGTTTGGCACTAGTAAGGCAAAACAGCAGGCAAAGCTAATAGAGAGGTGTACAGCAAAGTAATGAAAAACTTATCGATAGATTTTCTGCGTTCGTTCGTGCTTATTGCACAGACGGGTAGCTACACTCAATGTGCGGAGCAGCTTCAGCGCACACAGCCTGCCATTAGCTTACAGATAAAAAAACTAGAAGAAATGATTGGGGAAAAGCTATTTTCCCGCGACAAAAATCGCTTGGCACTAACTGGCGCTGGTAGTCGCTTATTGTCGTATGGTGAAAAGATAGTGGCACTGAACGATCAGGCGATGGCCGAATTCGGCAAACCGCAGGTTACGGGAAATATTCGGTTAGGCATTCCTAGCGAATTTAGTACAACGCTTATGCCTAAAATTATTCGACGGTTCACGCAAACCTATCCGGAAATATCGCTAGAGGTGCATTGTGCGCTAAGTAAAGACTTACTTAGTGAGCCGCTTAAAAGTCAGTTCGATTTAATTCTTTCGCTACAAGAAACACCTGATCCTCAGCAAGACGGCTACATCATTTCAGATCAACTGGTATGGGTGGGGAGTCAGCGCTTTGTAAATAGCGTGCCTGCTAAACTGCCTATTATTGCAGCACCTTCGCCGTGTATTTACCGCAAGCGAGCAACCAATCTGTTATCGGCCATCAAAAAACCGTGGCAGGTGGTGTATACCATTGCTGACTTAAACGGCATACAAACGGCCATTAACGAAGGGCTGGGTATAACCGTTCTTGCAAAGAGTTCAGTGCCGCCTGGGCTACACGTTTTATCTAATTCAGAAAGTTTACCCGAGCTTGGGCATGTGGGTGTTTGTTTAGTTAACCCTCAGAAAGTGTCATCGAAAGCGATTAGCTTGCTTACTGAAACCATTACCAACGAAGTCGCAAATTTTTAACAGGAAATAGCAGGGGATAGCTAGCGCGCCTGCTAAACAACAAAAAGTAAGCGCGCCGAGAGGAGTAACAGCTTTTCAATAAAGGCCGTCTATGCCTTTTTAACAAACTGCGCAGTCAGCATCATTTCACCCGCGCCATCTACCTTACAGTCTAGCTGGTGGTCTTTGGCATCTTTCACGTGTCGGATAACGGCTTTGGTGCCAATTTTAAGTACCAACGAACTGCCTTTTACCTTCAAATCTTTTGCTAGCGTAATTTTGTCGCCGGCTACTAATGGTGTACCGTTGAAGTCTTTAGCTGAGACTTCCTCTTCTACCTCGTTCGGGTTCCACTCGTGTCCACATTCAGGGCAAATAAGTAGAGGCTGATCTTCGTATACATATTCTGATTGGCAATGCGGGCAAGGAGGTAACGACATGTGGAATTCTCTTAAAATACTAAATTAAAGCGCTCGGGTCATAAAGTGGCTGTTGGGATCGATTGAGTAACTGCCAAATGGACCGCAATCAACAAAACCAAACTTTTTGTATAGGGTTCTGGCCGCTAAAAAGTAGTCTTGCGTTCCCGTTTCTAAACTTACCGAACTAAACCCCTTCATTTTCGCATGTTCTAGGGCAAAAAGTAATAACTGAGACGCTACACCGCATCCTCTGAACGGTTTGGCTGTGCGCATAGATTTTAGCTCGGCGCTATGTGTATCAAGGGTTTTAATAGCGACGCAGCCCGCAAGCTGTTGCTGCTTCCAGCCACTAAAAAAAGTAATGTTCGAAGCTTTTAGTGCTTCAACATCTAATGCATGTACGCTCTCGGGTGGCGATGTAGCATACATATCAGACAAATGCTCTTCTAAAAGCGCTAGCACTTCTCCTCCGGTGAGATCATCAATAATAATCTTCATGTGCTTTGGCCTTTAGGTATATTCTGAGTAGACGGCGGTACAAGCCTGTTTGTTAAGTGCTTAAGGGTTTAGTCATGTTAAAAAAGCGGTCGTCTTCACTTTTAATGATAAATCCCACTTTTTTATAAAGCGAAACGGCAGGGCTAACTTTGAATACTCGTAAGTTAAGCGAGTTAGTATTGGCCCCTAATGCTAGTCTTTCTGCTTCTTCAATGGCAGCACTACCTATGCCTTTGTTCTGTGCTCTGGGTATGACCTGAAGGTCGCGCAATATACAGGTATTACCGTCGTATTGAAGGCGCATAACCCCCACCGTTTCGCTGTCTACTTGAATGTCGTAATTAATGAGCTCTGCGGTAACCCCAAGCACTTTTTCGGCGTCCCAATCAGGCGCAAACTGAGCGTAATAATCGCGCATGTTATTAAAGGTAAACTCAGCAGCCCTTGGTAGGTTCGTACTTGGAATAAAGGTAATCTTCATCGCGTTTTCTTCGTTATTTATTGCAAGCAAGACTCTTATCCGTGACTTCTTGGTGCGAACATAATTATCGCCATACCAATCAAAGCGACAAAGGTGCCCACCAAGTCCCATAACGTTGGCTTCACACCATCAATAAGCCAAAGCCACATAATAGCCATAAAAATATAAACACCACCGTAAGCCGCGTATACGCGCCCGGCAGCGGTCGGGTGCAGTGATAACAGCCAAGCAAAAAGCGCGAGCGATATAGCCGCTGGTACTAACAACCATATGGACTTATCTTCTTTCAACCATAAGTAGGGCAGATAGCATCCAACGATTTCAGCAAGTGCAGTAATAACAAACAAACCAATGGTTTTTAATTCCAACGGGCAGACCTCTTTTGAAATACTGCTGGTAAGCAAATAATACCTTTTGAAAAGGGCATTAAAGCGCTACTCGCACGCCATGCTAGGAAACTATCTTTCACTAGTTATCGTCGCTTTCAGAGCTAAACAAACCTCTAAAAAGCGCGGTAAGTGCTCCAGACACCGTATCTTCTATAGCATCGTTTTTATGGTCACGCTTTTTGCTGTATCGGTTAGTAGATTCTTCTCGCTGTCTTTTTTCAGCACTGGCACTAGCCCCATCAAGAAAGTCTCTTGCAGCTCTATCAGAAGTTGAAGCGCACCCTGTTGAGATTACACATATTGACAAGATTACTATCAATTTAATCTTCATGTTATCTAAATTCCTATCACCGTATAACGTCTAATAAAGGGCATATTAAAGTGGAGCGAAACAACGAATCGTTATGTACTTTGCTTGCTCATACCTCTAATTGCAAAGAAGTAATAGATTAAAAAACCCAACCACGAAAAGAAAAGGGAAATGGCCCCCCATGCTAACTTGTGTATGCCTAACTTTCTAATAACGGGCGCAGGCACGTAGGGCATAATGGCAAAGCCGCCCTGCGTGTATGCGTCCCAGCGAACGAAGTGAGTGCGTTAATTGGCTTGTTAGTTGCCACGCTGATACATCCTAGAGTAAAAGCTGAGCTATGCGCACAATGTTCACTCATTTTTGACGAATAACTTTTTGAATAGCTCTTCTGATTTGACGAGCCCTTCTTCAGTTAAAACAACAGACTTTGATTTGCCAACAGGGTCGTGAATATAACCTTTTTCATAAAGTCGGTCGGTGATACTCCAATCTATTTGCTTCCAAGCCCTACCAAACTTGTCGTGCAGAGTAAGGTAAAACAGAGCAAGTGCCGCTTCATCGATTTTATCTTCATCTATTTCCACTGCTGTCTCCATTTTCATGTGGCTACTAACTTTTCAATAACGGGCGCAGGCACGTAGGGCATAATGGCGAAGCCGCCCTGCGTGTATGCGTCCCAGCGAACGAAGTGAGCGAGTTTATTGAGTTG